>DIVU01000241.1 GCA_002423365.1 Desulfuromonadaceae bacterium UBA6124
GACCGGGCAGGTCTGGGAGTTGGGCGCCTGTCCGAATTCGGTCGGACAGCCGCAGAAGATCTTGGTCTTGGTGGTCAACTGGACGTGGACTTCCAGTCCGATGACGACTTCATATTTGGATTTCATGGTGAATCCTTATTCGTTATTTCGGTAGGGGCGCCCCATCAGATCTTCGGCGCCTGCTTGTGCCAGTCCGTCGCCTGCTCGTAGGCATAAGCCGCCTGCAGGATGGTTTCCTCGCCGAAGGGCCGTCCGATCAGCTGCAGGCCGATGGGCAGTCCTGTCGAAGAAAGGCCGCAGGGGAGGCTGAGGGCGCAGGTGCCGGCCAGGTTGACCGGAATGGTGAAGATGTCCGACAGGTACATCTGCAAGGGGTCGGCGGTCTTCTCGCCGATCTTGAAGGCGGGCGTCGGCGCCACCGGGGTGAGGAGCACGTCGACCTGATTGAAGGCGTCGAGGAAGTCCTGGCGGATCAGGGTCCGCACCTTCTGCGCCTTGAGGTAGTAGGCGTCGTAGTAGCCCGNNTGCCGAGCATGATGCGCCGCTTGACTTCGTCGCCGAAACCGGCGGCGCGGCTCTTCATGTACATGTCGATGAGCCCCTGGCCCTCGTCGACGCGCAGGCCGAAGCGCACACCGTCGTAGCGGGAGAGGTTGCTCGACGCCTCGGCGGTGGCGACCAGATAGTAGCAGGCCACGGCGTACTTGGTGTGGGGGAGGGAGACCTCGACGAATTCCGCCCCCAGTTCGCGGCAGACGCGGATCGCTTCGTCCGTCGCCCGACGTACTTCGGGGTCGAGGCCGTCGATGAAATACTCCTTGGGCAGGCCGATTTTCATCCCTTTGATTCCCTGCCGGAGATTTTTCCGGTAGTCGGGCACCGCCCGGTTGACCGAGGTCGAGTCGGCGCGATCGTGACCGGCGACGGCGCCGAGCAGGATGGCGCAGTCTTCTACGTCGCGGGTCAGCGGGCCGACCTGGTCGAGGGAAGAGGCGTAGGCGATCACGCCGTAGCGGGAGACCCGGCCGTAGGTCGGCTTGAGGCCGACCACGCCGCAGTGGGAGGCGGGTTGGCGGATCGAGCCGCCGGTGTCGGTACCGAGGGCCGCCACCGTCTGCAGGGCCGCCACCGAAGCCGCGCTGCCGCCGGAAGAGCCGCCGGCGACGCAATCGAGGTTCCAGGGGTTATGCACCGGACCGAAGGCGCTCGTTTCATTGGAGCTGCCCATGGCGAACTCATCCATGTTCAGCTTGCCGAGAATGACCGCCCCCTGCTCCTTGAGCTTGCGCACGGCGGTGCCGTCATAGGGGGGGATGAAGTTGTCGAGGATTTTCGAGGCGCAGGTGGTGCGCACTCCTTCGGTGACGAAGATGTCCTTGAGCGCCAGGGGGATGCCGGTCAGGGGACCGAACTTGCGCTCGCCGCAGTCGCTGGACAGCAGCTTGTCCGCCGCGGCGGCCGCTTGCCGGGCGCGGTCGCCGGTGACGGTGATGAAGGCGTTGAGTTGCGGGTTGCTGGCTTCGATGCGGGCGAGAAAGGCCTCGGTCAACTCCAGCGAGGTGAGCTCGCGCCTGAGCAGACGCCCGTGCAGCCCGTGGATGGTGAGATCCGTCAGTTCCATGCAGCTTGACTCCAATAGTGATGGCGGGCGCCGGCGGGAGACTTTCCCCCTCACGCCTCACTCCTAACGAACAGCTTATTCGATGACCTTGGGCACCCGGAAACAGCCGTTGTCAGCATCCGGCGCGTTGCGCAACGCCCGCTCGGCGCCGAGGCCCGGCGTGATCTGGTCGGGACGGAAGGCGTTTTCCATGGGGACGGCGTGGGCCGTGGGGAGGATGCCGTCGGTATTCAATTCGTTGAGCTGGTCGACATAGCCGAGAATGGCGTCCAGTTGGCCGGTGAGGGCTGCCAGTTCGGCCTCTTCCAGGGCCAGCCGGGAGAGGCGGGCGACCTGCTCGACCTCAAGGCGGGTGATTTTCATGGGATGACCTCGATTTCTGGGATGGCTGAAACAGGGCCGGACGATACCACGGAAACCGCCGATTTTTCAACTTATAAGGCCCGGCGACGCAATACGGCCAAATCGGCCTTCCGGCTTTGGAGGGGGGGGGCAAGGTTGCAATTCGTACCATCGGAGGGTATTATTCCTTCTGTCGCCATTCCGGCGGCGGATTAATCCGAACCCAAAGACAGGAGATTACGATGAAAAAATTGATAGTTTTGCTTTTAGCTTCAACTCTGGCAGCGGCGGGTTGCGCCGCGCCCCAGACCAAAACCGGCAAGGGCGCCCTCATTGGCACCGGCGTCGGCGCCGCGGCGGGGGCCGGTCTCGGCCAGGCGATCGGCGGGGATACTGAAGGAACGCTCATCGGTGCCGGCATCGGCGCCCTGGTCGGCGGCCTGGCCGGCGGCTCCTTCGGCCGCTACATGGACAACCAGGAAGCGGCCATGCGTCAACAGCTGGCCTACACCGAAAGCGCCAGCGTGCAGCGCCAGGCCGAAACGATCGCCGTCACCTTCAAGTCGGACGTGCTCTTCGACGTCGGTTCCTCGACGATCAAGCCGGGCGGCATGACCGAGCTCAATCGGGTTGCGCAGGTACTGACCCAGTATCCGCAAACCACCATCCTCATCGCCGGCCATACCGACAGCACCGGCGCCGAGGATATGAATCAGCGCCTTTCCGAGCAGCGCGCCATGGCGGTGAAGAACACCCTGGTTTCCCAGGGGGTCGACGGCATGCGCATGAACACCATCGGTTTCGGTGAAAGCAAGCCGATTGCCGATAACAACAACCCGGGCGGCCAGCAGCTGAACCGCCGGGTCGAAATCACCATCACCCCGACCCAGGGGGCCGGTGCCCAGGGCTAATTTCCCGGGGGATCCCTCACAGCAACAAAAAGCCCGCTTCCGGCAATCGGAGGCGGGCTTTTTTCTGGTCACTTCGGGACGAAATAAATCTATTCGTCCTTCTTTTCTTCGAGTTCCTTTTTCTTTTCATCGTCGTCATCCTTGATCCCCTGCTTGAAGTTGCGCAGGCCTTTGCCCAGCGCGCCGCCGACCTGGGGGAGTTTCCCGGCGCCGAAAATAATCAGTACGAGGATGAGGATGATGATCAGTTCTTGCGTGCCTAATCCGAACATGGCCTGGTCTCCTTTGTTTCGTGGATGGGGAAAAGATACACCGGGATGCCGTCATTGTCGAAGGAAAATCAAGGGGTAGCGCGCCCCGGCGGCAGGCGCAGCAGGAGAACTTCCACCTCCTGCCCGGGGGAGAGGTCGGGCGCGCCGATGGGGACCGGCAGCAGGGCGCGGCTTCCCTGCAGGCTACGCGTCTGTCCCGATTCCTGGCGCGACGAGGGGCTGAAGGCGTAACGCCCCGCCGCTTCCGTCAGGGTTCCCCAGAGGAAGGACTGGCGCTTGCCGCCGCCCTTGACCGGGGCGGTCAGGATGACGCGCAGGCGCGGCGGCAGGGGGTCGCCGTAGCCGCCGAGACGGCGCAGGGCGGGGCGGGCAAAAAGTTCGAAGGTCGCCGCCGAGGCCGCCGGATTGCCCGGCAGTCCCAGCACCGGCACGCTCCGGGCGGTGCCGAAGAGGACCGGTTTGCCAGGCTTGATGGCGACCTTCCAGAACCCGAGCCGGAAATCATGACAGCGCAACGTCTCCTGCACCAGGTCGCGATCCCCCACCGAGACCCCGCCGGTGGTGATGAGCAGATCGGCCTCGGCCAGACCCCGGGCGATCTTTTCATCCAGCTCCCCGGTCCGGTCCCGGGCGATCCCTAGGGGGATGACGGCGCAGCCCTCCTCGCGCAGACGGGCGGCGAGCAGATGGAAGTTGGAGTTGACGATTTGCCCCGGCCCCGGCGTCTCGCCCAGTTCCACCAGTTCGTCGCCGGTGGAAAGGAGCGCCACCCTGGGGGCAGGATGCACCGAAATTCGCGTGACTCCGGCGGCGGCAAGCAGACCGATTTCCCCCGAATGAATCGCCGTGCCGGGCGCAAGCAGCGTCTCCCCCGCGCGAAACTCCTCCCCCCGCAGGCGCACGTGCTCTCCCACTTTCGGCGCTTTTCGCAGCTGAATTCCATCCCCCGCGCATTCCACCTCTTCGATGGGCACCACCGTATCGGCTCCCGGCGGCAGGGGGGCGCCGGTCATGATCCGCACCGCTTCCCCGGGTTTCAAGGCCGTGTTCTGCACCGCGCCGGCGGGCAGAAAGCCGCTGACGTGCAAGGTATCCCCCGCCTTTTGCCCGACATGGGCGAAGGCATAGCCGTCCATCGCCGAGTTGTCCGCCGGTGGCAGATCCCAGCGGGCGCTTACCGGCGCGGCCAGAACCAGGCCGAGGGCATCGGCCAAGGGGACTTCCGTGGGGGGCAGGGGCTGGACGGTTTCCAGGAGGATCTCCAGGGCTTGGGCGTAATCGAGCATCGTTTTAGAGTCTTTCGTGCTGAGTGCCGAATCAGTTGTCGCGGACGGCATTGGCCAGATCCGCCGGGGTGTTGATGTTGGTCAGGGCCGTGCGCCAGTTGTCGGGCAGTTCTTCCGGGTCGACGACCCGCATCCGCAGCTCGGGGTAGATGTCGAGAATGCGGAAGTTGCCGGCCTGCAATTGGCGGCTGATGACCGGCAGGCAGTTTTGCCCGTAGCAGGCGATCAGCGGCTCCAGGCCTTCCGGGGTGCCGGGGAGGATGACGTCGTAGCCGACGCGCCGCTCGAGCAGAGCGCGAATCAGCCCCTCGTCGACAAAGGGCATGTCGCAGGCGGCGACGAAAATATAGGGCGTCTCGGCGTGCACCAGCCCGGTGTGCAACCCGCCCAGGGCGCTGCCGGGATAGGTGTCGGCGTAGGCTGGGAGGTTCAGGCGGACCAGGTCCGGACGATTCCCGGCGATCAGCGTTCGGGGAAAGAGACGGCCGAAGAGCTCGGCGATCCCCTCGATCAACGGTTTCCCGCCGATCTCCAGGGTCGCCTTATCGCGGCCCATGCGCCGACTGCGGCCGCCGGCGAGGATCACGCCGGTGACGTCGGAAAAGGGGGCGGATGCCATCAATGGTCGCTGCTCNNCAAGTATAGGGGAGAGCGTTAGCGGCCGCAACTTTTTGCTGAGTCACCCAGCTTCGGCGAAAAAAAGGGCCGGCTTGCGCCGGCCCACGGAGGAAGGGACCGAAGTCCCCGTCAAAATTTGGTGTTCTCAGTGCCTATGGCCGCCTTCCAGGTCGAAGACGCGCTCCGCCAGGGAGTAGAGGAAAAGGCAGAGGCAGAGGGCGCCGATGACGATGCCGATTTCGGTGAAGGAGGGGAAGTAGTGGATCAGTCCGTGGCTTGCCCCTTCCACCGCCTCGGGGCGCATGGAGACCATCTGCCCGGCGATGACCAGGTCGTAGCGCATGAAGAAGATGCCGATGGTCGAAAGCAGCCCCGCGATCATCACCCCGAAGACCGTGCGGGTGCGGCGGTTGGCGACGATGATCAACGGAATCAGAATGCCCAGGCCCAGCTCGAAGAACCAGAAGTTGAAGGCCAGCGGGCCGGTGATCCAGGCCATGGTCGTTTCGTATTTCTCCGGTGGCTGACCGTAGAGGCCGGGAATGATCTTCCAGACGACGAAAAAGAGCAGGATGCCGAGGAAGAGGGCCTGGAGCTTGCCCATGGTGTACATGAATTCCTGATAGACGGGGGGCATTTCGATCCCCCGGGCCTTGTGGTTGAAGTAGACGATGAGCACGGTCAGGGCCGCGCCCGAGGCCAGGGCCGAGACGATGAAGTAGATCGGCATGTACGAGCCGTACCAGAAATGGCGGGCTTCCAGCAAGCCAAAGACCGCGCCCAGGTTGGAGTGGGCGGTGATGGCGGCGAAGAAGCCGGCCAGGCCCGACCAGAAGGCGAGGCGCGTCCAGCCGCGCATCAGCGAGGTGAACTCGACGATCAGGCAGACCATGTAGAAGCCGTAGAGGGCGCCCATCCACCAGATCGCCGAGGTGAAGTTGGGACTGATAATGGCGTAGAGGCCCATGCGGATCGGGTGGTTCAGTTCCATCGCCATGGTGCCGAAGCCGGTCACCAGCGTGAGCAGGGCGAGCAGGTGGCCGCGGCGGCCGATGATGGCGAACTTCTCGAAACCCCAGACGTCGCCGAGGCTCGACACCAGGCAGAGGCCGGTGCTGGAGACGACGAAGAAGACGTAGGTGGAAATGAGGATGCCCCAGGGGATTTCCCGGCTCACGTTGTAGACGTGATCGTGGCCGTGGATCAGCACTTGGACCACCCCGACCGCGCCCGCCATCATGCCCAGGCAGAGCAGGCCGAACCACAGCATCTCGCCGGGGCGCTTGGGTATTACCGTCGCAAAAGACATGATGCTCTCCTTAGATTAGATAGAAAAGGTACGGCTTGGTGCCCATCTCCGGCTTCATCACCCGGTGGGGGTGTTTCGCCAGCAGGAGAGAGACTTCGCTGTTCGGGTCGTTGAGGTCGCCAAAGACGCGCACCCGGGTCGGGCAGGTTTCGACGCAGGCCGGTTCCCGGCCGGTAAGAATGCGGTGTTCGCAGAAGGTGCATTTATCGACCGCGCCGATTTCCTCGTTGTAGTAGCGGGCATTGTAAGGGCAGGCGGTCATGCAGTACTTGCAGCCGATGCACTTCTTGTTTTCGACGGTGACGATGCCGTCGGCATTGACTCCGGTCGCCTTGGTCGGGCAGACCCGCTTGCAGGGGGTGTTCGCGCAGTGCATGCACTGCCCCGGGGTGAACTCCTGGCCAAGGTTGGGATAACGGCCGCGCAGGGCTTCTTCCATCACCCAGTTGCGGTAGTTTTCCCGGCCCAAAGGGACGTGATTTTCCGCCTTGCAGGCGACGGTGCAGGCCTTGCAATCGATACACTTGCGGGTATCGAGGACCATGGCGTAGCGTTTATTGCTCATAATTCAGGCTCCTTGTCCGTCGGCCGCATTAGGCCGGAAGGATTTCCACAAAGGTTTCATGCATCGCCACGTTCCCCGAGATCGGACAGTATTTCTCCTCGATCAGGGCCGCGTCGCTTCCCCCCTTGCCGTAGATGTTGGTCTGGGCCTTGGAGAGGACGCCGAAGCCGTGGGCCATGTAGACGCTGTCGGGGCGGATCTTCTGCGTCACTTCCAGCTTCAGCTTCTCTTCCCCGACGGCGCTGCGCACCTTGACCATCTGTCCGTTTTTCAGCCCCAGTTTCTGCGCCTCGACCGGGTTCAACCAAAGGGTGTTCTCGGGCATGATGTCGTGCAGATAGGGATTGTTGGCGGTGGTGCCGTGGGTGAAGTAGGCGTGACGCCCCACCAGCAAGCGGTAGCGGTTGGAGGGCACGGCTGTCGGCCGGGTGTAGACTGGCAGCGGATCGAGACCGTTGTCGGCGTATTTCTGCGAGAAAATCTCGATCTTGCCACTCTTGGTTTTGAGCGCCGTGCCCCGAGTGCGGCCGTAGTTCGGCTCGGTGCTTTCGTAGTAAATCCCTTTGGTTCGAAGGTCTTCAAGGATTTGCGGATTGTGCTTCACCTGATGGTGGAGGTGTTCTTCCATGGTGAAGTCGAACTCGGCAGCAATCTCCTCGCTCAGGCGCTTGGCGATCTCCTGGATGATCCAGAGACTTTCCTTGCTCTCGAACATCGGCGGAATGCAGGGCTGACGGAAGGCCACCACCGGCACGATTCCGCCCAGGGCTTCCAGCGGGTCCTGGCGCTCCAGGTAGGTCGCCTCGGGCAGCACCACGTCCGAATACCAGGCGGTGTCGCTCATGGTGATGTCGATGGTGCAGATGAAATCCATCTGTTCCATCAGCTTCAGGGTCTTGGCGCGGTTGGGGACCGAGGCCAGGGGGTTCTGCTTGTAGACCATCATCCCCTTGATCGGATAGGGATCGGCGGCCAGGGCGCGGTCGCGGAAGGCCGGCCAGGCACCGTCTTTTTCCGAGAGATAGGTCACGGAGCCCTCGTCAAGGCGGCCGGGAATGTCCTCGTCATACCAGGGGGCGAGATAGTCGTGCTTGGTCAGTTCGATATTGGCATTGGGGATGAGCCCGCCCTTGGTGTCCCAGTTGCCGACAATGGCATTGAGAATCGCCATGGCCCGGCGCATCTGCGTATCGTTGGCCATGAACGACGAGCGCCGGCCTTGGTAGTAGACCGCCCTGGGCGCGGCGGCGGCGAATTCCTTGGCGATGCGGCGGATGTCGGCGGCGGGGATTTCGCACTCGGTCGCCGCCCACTCCGGAGTGTAGGGAGCGACGTGGGGGACGAGCTGCTCGAAGCCGACGGTGAATTCGTCGATGAAGGCTTGGTCCTGGAGGTTTTCCGTGACGATCACGTGGATCATGGCGAGGATGAAAGCCATGTCGGTGCCCGGCTTGATCGGATACCACTCGTCGGCTTTGGCCGAGGTCTTGGTGAAGCGCGGATCGAGATAGATCAGCTTGCGCTTGCCGCCGTCGCCGCGCAGCAGGTCGATGGAGTCGGGGGTCATCAGCGCTTCGCTGCGGTTGGCGCCGCTCATGATAATGAAGTCGGCGTTGAGTACGTCCGGGGTCGGGTTGGTGCCGAAGGTGGCGCCGAAACCCTGGATGTTGGAGGAGAGGCACAGGGTCGGATGGCGCAGGGTGTTGGGGGAGCCATAGCATTCGGCGAGCTGGGTGAAGAAATGCTCCGAGAAAGTCCCTTCCGTCGAGGCGAACATGACGCTCGCGCGGGAATATTTATCCTTGATCTCGTTCATGTTCTTCGCCACCAGGTCGAGGGCTTCCTCCCAGGTAGCACGACGGAACTTGCCTTCGCCGCGCTTGCTTCCTTCGACTCGGACCAGGGGATATTTCAGACGGTCGGGATCATAAACGACCTTGACCCCGGCGTTGCCTCGGGCGCAGAGCATGGCCCGGCTACGGATGAAAAACTCGGGGTTGGGGTCGAGCTTCTGGATAACGCCGTCCTTCACCCGGGCAATGAAGCCGCACTTGTTGACGCACATGCCGCAGCTGCTGTAGACGTCCTTGCTGCCGAGGCCGGTCGGGGCGTCGATCCGGCCGTCCTTGGCCAGCGCCTTGAGTACCTTGACCTGCGAGCCGATGGCGATCGTGGCCAAGGCGCAGGAAGAGAGACCCATGAAGTGTCGCCGGCTGACTTTTTTTTCAAGTAGGCGTGCCACGTTGTTCTCCTTTGCGTGGGGTCGATTTTGCCGGATCGCACGGGGCAATCCCGGGCTGTATGAAACCTTATGTCTAGTTGTGAAGAGGCGGGGATGGTGATTGTTGAGCGATAAAATATGCAAATATTGATTTCTGCATGAAGCGGGCCAATCGACTTGAGGCTACGGACGTATATCGATTTACTTGGATAAGCCGTTGCTACAGTTGATTTTTGTGCATTTTTAATCTTTCCCCCTCGGCATCCCCCGGTACGGGCTTCCGTCGAATCGCCGAAAGATATCCGTGAAATCGCGATATATGCATAACCGGGATTCCGCCATTCCGCTGAATCGTTGCCGTAGAGAAAAGGGCCGCAAAAAGATAGGGGGGAACCCAATCGGTTCCCCCCTTGGAGTGTGACACCGGAATGTCCGGCTCGGCGAACGTCTAGAACTTGACGGTCAGAGCCGCATTGACGTTCCAGGCCGTGTCCACGGCCGGGAGCATAGAGAAGGCCGTACCATCGAGAACGTCATCGATCTTTTGCGGTTTGCCGACCGGCGAGCCGCTGCCGGTATACTCGTAGTCATAGTAGAGACCGGCCAGTTTGATGAACATCTTCGGATTGACGTCGAAGATGTAGTAGGCCTCGCCGACATGACCGCGAGTGGCGAGTTTGCTGCCGATCAGATCGTCCTGGGCCTGGGTGAAGGGGGTCCAGTATTTGGAGCCGTAGTTGTACTCCAGGCCGAATTTGCCCATGGGGGCGGGAATCTGGACGCCGACGTAGGCCGAGTAGCCGTCGCGGTTTTCATCCGAGTCGGCGCGGTCGGCTTTCATCATGATCGTGTCGCCGGCATCGTTGAGTTCCGCCACCCAGACGGCGTCGGAGAGCAGGCCGCCGAACATGCCGGTCTTCCCGTTGGGGCGGGCCTGGGTCCAACCGAAGGAGCCGAACCAGTTGATGCCGTTGTCTTCCTCGCGGGCAAAGCCGAGGCCGGCAAGGTTGATGTCGCCGATGGTGGTCGAGGGCTGCACGCGGGTCACGAAGTTGAAGTTCGGGAAATTCTGCATGTCCGCGTTCATGGTGGGAGCAAAGAGCGGGGCGAACTGGGTGGGGAAAGCGATCGTCCCTTTGAAGCCGTCCGTGACGTCCATGGCGCGGAAGAGGGTCAACTGCGCAAAGTTGGTGCCGTCGTTGATGAGGTCGATATTGAAGCCGCCGAGATGGACGTCTTTGGTTTCAATCTCATTGAAGAGTTCGCCGTTGCCGATTTCGGACTCGAAGCCCTGGCCGTAGCAGAAACGGATGGTCTGGCCTTCGATGCCGGTGTGTTCGCTCAGGTGATAACCGGCGGTGATGCCGTCGAAGTTGAAATGGACCAGGTGGCCCGAGGGGGTGCCGCCGCGCTGCTCGTTTTCACGATACTGGCTGGGAGGGCCGTAGGTCGAGGGACGACGGCCGATAGAGAGATAGAAGGGGGTGTCCGCGATGTCCCGCCAGTCGAAGTAGGCGCGTTCGACACGCACCAGGTCGCCGCTGGTGTTGCCGCTGCTGGTGCCGTCCATGGAGAAGGAGTTCCAGGAGTCGAAGACCTTGGTACCGGTGGAATCCCCCCAGTTCTTGTACATGAGCAGACGGCCGGAGAAGCTGACGTTATCCCAGACGTCGGCCTTCATGCCGAGACGCAGGCGGGTAGTGTAGGCGATGTCGTTGTTGATGTCGGCAGGTTTGACAGAGCCCGGGGGCAGAAAAGCCCAGGGGCCGACCCCTTGAAGTTGACCCGCCATGAACGCTGCAGCGAGATTGGGATTGGCTGCCATCATCTTGCTTAAGGGCGTGACAGGGTTTCCGCCACCATCGAAAAGCGGAAAGCCATTGGCATCCGTCAGTTGAGTGTTGAAACCAAAAGCATTGGTCGGACTCATGGCCTTGGCGGCGAAATCGTCAAAATCGACCTGGATCCCGGGATTCCAGGTGACGTCCTGATAGTGCAGGGAGTCGAACTTGTTGCGCAGGTCCCCGTACCAGTTGATGCGGTCGAGGGCGTTTTTACGCTCGACT
This sequence comes from Desulfuromonadaceae bacterium UBA6124, assembly GCA_002423365.1. Taxonomy (GTDB): domain Bacteria; phylum Desulfobacterota; class Desulfuromonadia; order Desulfuromonadales; family Trichloromonadaceae; genus Trichloromonas. Next base: position 11,212 of record DIVU01000241.1, read on the forward strand.
TTGTCAACGCGGGCCATGAGGTCTTCTACGTCTTCCTCGATCTCGGCAGCCGGGGCGGCCGGAGCGGCTTCGTTTTCCTTCACCTGCGAGGCAATGGCGTTGAGCTGTTCCTGAAGAGCCTGAATCTGCTGTTGCAGCTCTTCGACGGTGGGAGCGGCCAGGACCGTGGCAGGTAAGGTCAGGGTCGCCACCAGCAAGGCGATCAACATTTTACGCATGTGTTTGTGCCTCCTGATAAAAATGATGACTGTTCAGGTGGGAATAGAGAACTTTTCTCGCAATTTCCACCCGCAAACTACGGCACCCAATGTGCCAATTTCCCTTTTGACGCACAACGGCTCCGGAGTTTTTCAACCCCGGAGCCGTTGGTTTTTTCCAAGACTAACTCGTTGGCCGTGCCGGCATAAGGCTTAGCCGCAGGTTTCCGGCTGGTCCGAGTCGGCGGCATGGTCGAACAGGTACTGCTGAACGTCTTTGATGTCCTGCTCGCTGATGCCGGCCTTGGTGGCGCAACCTTTGGCTTTATCTTCGAAGAAGCGATCCCACTGGGCCTGGGTTTTCTTCATCGGGGTGACGACACCACCTTCCGCCCCTTCGACGTGGCAGGACTTGCAGTTTTTCTTGAAGAGGTACTTGCCCTTCTTGGCGTTGCCGCCTTCGGCGGCGACTGCCGCGGAAGCACAGAATGCCGCGATGGACAAAATGGCGATGACTTTGGCAAGACGTTTCATGCTGGTATTCCTCCGTTGCTTGGGTTGGGGCGCCTGCTCCGCCTGTGCGGGGGCGTCGATCAGTCTCTGTCACATTCCCGTTTTGACGTCCGCTGACGTTTAAACGTAAATTTTGAATATTCCTATTTCATGGTTTGTGCCAGATGCCAAGCTTTTTGGTGGAAAGGAAAAAAAAATCTTAAACATCCAGTTTTTCATATGTTATCCGGGGCCTATCGACCGTGGGCGAAGAGGGTTGGGTCTCTATCCTTGAAAAAAATGTTCCGACTCGGTGAATTGGCGGAGTGCCGGTCGGTTAATTGACCATATCACGCATTTTGCCCCAGAATTTGGAGCCGGCCGACCAGGCCTTTGCGGCGGTGGCGCTAGCCGGCGGGGGAGTACCACCGCCGCTCGCCCGGAGAAAAGCCTCGCCCCGGCAACCGTGCTCCTCCTTGCAGGCCCACCCGGATGACGATTTAAAGGTGGAACTCGGCGGAGAAAAAGACTAAGATTCAACCCTTTGTAAGAACGACCGCGCGATCTTAATCCATACAATAGGGAGGTTTTCGTTTCATGAGCAACGAAGGCAACAAGGTCATCTATTCGATGATCCGGGTCAGCAAGTTTTATGACAAAAAACCGGTTCTCAAAGATATTTCTCTCTCATATTTTTACGGGGCGAAAATCGGCGTCCTCGGTCTGAATGGTTCGGGCAAAAGTTCGCTGCTGCGCATCCTGGCCGGAGCCGACAAAGAGTTCAACGGCGAGACGATCCTCTCCCCCGGCTACACCGTTGGTTATCTGGAGCAGGAACCACTGGTGAACGAGGAACGGACGGTGCGGGAAGTGGTCGAGGAGGGGGTGCAGGAGACCGTCGATCTGCTCAAGGAGTTCGAGGAGATCAACCTCAAATTCGCCGAGCCGATGGACGACGACGCCATGAACAAGCTCATTGAGCGCCAGGGGGTGGTGCAGGAACGCCTCGACAATCTCGATGCCTGGGATCTCGACAGCCGTCTGGAGATGGCCATGGATGCCCTGCGCTGTCCGCCCGCCGACACCCCCGTCAAAATTTTGTCCGGCGGTGAAAAGCGCCGGGTCGCCCTCTGCCGCCTGCTGCTGCAGAAGCCGGACATCCTGCTCCTTGACGAGCCGACCAATCATCTCGACGCCGAGAGCGTGGCCTGGCTCGAACATCATCTGCAACGTTACGCCGGCACCATTATCGCCGTCACCCATGATCGCTACTTCCTTGACAACGTGGCCGGCTGGATTCTCGAACTGGATCGCGGCGAGGGGATCCCCTGGAAGGGCAACTATTCGTCCTGGCTGGAGCAGAAGGAAGAGCGTCTGCGCCGCGAGGAAAAGTCCGAGTCGAACCGGCAGAAAACGCTGGAGCGGGAACTGGAGTGGATCCGCATGTCGCCGAAGGGGCGCCACGCGAAGAGCCAGGCGCGTATCAGCGCCTACGAGAAGCTGCTTGGCCAGGAGGCGGAGAAGCGCGAGAAGGATCTCGAACTCTATATTCCGCCGGGACCGCGCCTGGGCGATGTGGTCATCGAAGCAAAGGATGTGAGCAAGGGCTATGGTGATCGGCTGCTGGTCGAAGGGCTGAATTTTCAGTTGCCGCCGGGCGGCATCGTCGGCGTGATCGGTCCCAACGGCGCCGGGAAGTCGACCCTGTTCAAGATGATCTGCGGCCAGGAAAAACCCGACGCGGGAACGATCCGGGTCGGCGACACGGTGCAGCTGGCCTATGTCGATCAGAACCGCGCCCTCGATCCCGAGAAATCCATCTGGGAAGAAATTACTGGTGGGCAGGAACAGCTGCAGCTTGGCAAGCAGCTGGTCAATTCCCGCGCCTACGTGTCCCGTTTCAACTTCTCCGGCACCGAGCAGCAGAAGAAGGTCGGCACCCTCTCCGGCGGCCAGCGCAACCGGGTGCATCTGGCCAAGATGCTGAAAGAAGGGGCCAACGTGCTCCTGCTCGACGAACCGACCAACGACCTCGACGTCGACACAATGCGAGTGTTGGAGCAGGGGCTAATTGAATTCCCCGGCTGCGCGATGGTCATCAGCCACGATCGGTTCTTTCTCGATCGCATCGCCACTCATTTGCTCATCATGGAAGGAAACGGGAAGACGCGCTGGTTCGAAGGCAACTTTGCTGACTACGAGCAGGCCGTACTGGCCGACGACCCTAATCGAGTAGCCCACCGGAGGGGCAAGTACAAGCGGCTAACGCTCCGCTGAGTTGAAACGACCGCGTTGGTCGTTTTGAAAGATTTACAGGTATTCCGCCCCATCGACATCGGCATCGTCGCGGATTTCCTCTTTCGGGCATTCCACGAAACGGGCCCAGACGGCGGGAATCGGGGCCTTTTCGTCGTTTCGCGAATCTGCTATTGGAGAAACCCCTATCGCATGGCACATTATTAGCACACACAGAGTGACGGGACGACAGGATGTTGCCCCGATCGCGCTATCCCTCGCACTGTGGGGTATCGCGTGCTGTTACTGTTTTCGATCGGATTCGGCCAAGGCTTCGCGTCCCGCACGCGAGGGAGACTGCCCGCAACAGTCATACGCCAACTATGATCGAAGGCTGACTCGGAGAATGGATTCCCACGGTCAGGTGATACAATGGTTCTTTTGGAAGGTCACGCCGTTGCTTGGGCGGTCGTAGTGGTTCAGTCGTTGGGTATAGCAAGCGCTTGTTTGGCGCGTCTCAGCCAGGGTTGTACGTGCCAACGGCCATTTCAAATCTTTCTTTTCTTATGTCTTGCCATGGTTGCCGCCGCGGGCGTCGTCTCGTTTCGATTCGGGCCGGAGTGCTGGCTCACGTCCGGCACCTTGTTGGCCGTGATGCTCGTTTCGGCGACATTCCCATTGGGTCGCACTCGCGAAGCGACGGCGTGGTAGTCGCGCCGCACGGCGTTTTTCTTTCTCTTGCCGGCAATACTGCCGCGAGCGGGTTCGTCTGATGACTTCAAAGAAGATACTCACTCTGGAAACGTCATGTGACGAGACGGCGGCCGCCATCGTGACCGATTCGTTGGAAATCCTCGGCGAAGTGGTTGCCTCGCAGGACGAGTTGCATCGCCGATTCGGCGGGGTTGTCCCCGAAATCGCCTCGCGTGCCCATGTCGAGCGCATTCTCCCCGTCATCGACGAAACGTTGCGAAAGGCCGGAGTGACGCTCGACGATATCGACGCGGTCGCCGTGGCGAACACCCCGGGACTGGCCGGATCACTCCTGGTCGGACTAGTGGCGGCCAAGGCCATTTGCGCCGCGAAGAACATCCCCCTGATCGCCGTGAATCACTTGCAGGCGCACCTCTACGCCTGCCGGTTGGCCGCGGGCGTGGAAGTCTTTCCGTGTGTCGGCCTGATCGTCAGCGGGGGCCACTCGAATCTCTACCACTGCCGAGGCCCGCTCGACTTTGAATTGCTCGGCGCAACCATCGACGACGCCGCCGGCGAGGCGTTCGACAAGGTCGCCACGATCCTGAAGCTCCCCTACCCCGGCGGGCCGAACATCGAACGGATCGGCAGGAAGGGCGATCCCAAAGCGATCAGCTTCCCGCGATCCATGCTCGAACCAGGCTCGCTCGATTTCTCGTTCAGCGGGCTCAAGACCGCGGTGCTCTACCACTGCCGGGGCCAGGACATGACCGGGCAGGACCAGGTCGATTCCATGACCGAGCAGCAGATCGCCGATATCGCAGCGTCGTTCCAGGCCGCTGTGATCGACGTGCTGGTGAAAAAAACCAAGCGGGCGGCCGAACGAATCGGGGCCAGAACCATCCTCATGGGCGGCGGTGTCGCAGCCAACGGAACCCTGCGGGAGGCCATGCAGCAGATGGCCGACAAGGGCCGGCCCCCGCGACGGCTGCTGGTGGCTCCCAAGCAGTATTGCACGGACAACGCGGTTATGGTAGCCTCGCTGGCGTACTACAAGTACCAGGCCAAGCTGTTTGCGCCGCTGACTCTGGAGCCAAGCTCGACCGGGTGAAGAGAAGCACGAAACGCGAAATCCTAAATCCGAAACAAGCACGAATGACAAAAGCTCAAAATTCAAAACGGGGCGTCGGACGTGCGCCAGCGTTTCGGTCATTTGGGTTTCGTGCTTTGGATTTGTTTCGGATTTCGAAATTCGGACTTCGGATTTGTCTTACCCGAATGTCTTGCCGTTCCAGGCCCAGTGGCTGGCGGCCACTTCCTGAAAAGTGATATACACCCGGTCCGCCGGGATGGCCAACTCCTTCTGGAGCATCTGGGTAATCTTGCCGGCCAGGCCCTGGTTGACAGACTTGCTCAGCCCGCCGATGGCCTTAATGGTCACCAGCGCACAGGGCTCCGCCCCGCCGCTCATGACCATGGCCACCCGATCCCGTACACAGGCCATCACGTACTGCTCCGGCTTGCCGGTCCCCTCGGCGGCCAGCCGGGACAGCCCCGCGACCAGTGCCTGCCTCTTGCCGGCGTCGGCCACTTCACACGACGTATCCAGTTCAATCAACGGCATCGTCAACTCCCTTCCATGTAGGGTCGAATCATCGTTCGCCCCTACGATACCACCGACCCACCCGGCTCGCAACTCGCGCTTTGTCGGCCCCGGAAGGATCTGCTGAAAGTAGTAGTGTGAAGACAAATTTGAGGCTTCGCCCTACCGGCCCCGTCTTTTTGTTGTCCCAAGGCGACTCCCTGGGGATAATGTCGGGCGTATGGGCAGAATCATGCCGATGCCCTGAGCCTCATTGCCACATCGCATGCGGAGAAAAGGCTATTAGGAGAGCGAGAATGAGAGCGTCAAAATATGTCACGATTGGGCTGGTGCTTTTCACGGTGGGGGCGTTGGTGCTGCCGGTGCACGGATCGCAGCAGGCCGCAGAGAAGAGAGCCTCGAATACCTGGCAGATGAGGTGTGTAATCAAAGTGACGGCCGACTCGGACGTCTTGCCTCTGAGCCTTGAACTCGTGGAATCCCTGCTGCGAAGCGACGCCGTCGCGGGCGAAGCGGCCCGAAACACGTGGCCCAAGGGACACGGGGCACACGATTCGTTCTTCGACATCCGGCCCATGGAGGGCCCGGGCTTCGCCCCGCCCGAAACCGTGGGCCCGCTTCCGCCCGAAACACGGACGGTGCTGTTCGGGCTGCACGTCCACCTCGACAATGACGTCGGCCCCGTTGCCCGCGAGTTCGGCAATGCTCTGGTCGAGAACCTCCGCTCCGAGTTGCGCAAGGCGTTCACCGCGCATAGCGAGGATCTCAAGAGACAACTCAAGGAGGCTGAAAGCCAGCGGCAGGCGATCCGCACGGAGTTCGAGGACATGCTCCGCCGGAACACATTCGCCTCGCCGCAGCCGATCCAACCGGACCTCACCGATGAGACCATTCACAAGCAATTGCAGACGGTCGTCGATCTGTCGGCCATCACGCAGCAGACACCGGCGAATGAAGCCTTTGAGATCCTGAGGAA
>DIVU01000092.1 GCA_002423365.1 Desulfuromonadaceae bacterium UBA6124
TCCGCATGGCGCCGATCCACCACCATTTCGAACTCAAGGGCTGGCCCGAACCTCGGGTAATCGTGCGCTTCTGGATCATCACGGTGATCCTCGTGCTCGTCGGCCTCGCCACCCTGAAACTGAGGTAACCAGAGTGCTCATCGCTTCCGACCAGTTCCGCATCGTCGTCGGCCTCGGCAAGAGCGGCATGTCCGTGGTTCGCCATCTGGCGCGCCGCGGCCTGCCGTTCGCGGTCGTCGACACTCGCGCGAACCCGCCGGAGCTGGCCACTCTCCAGGCGCAGTACCCGGGCATCGAGGTGCGTTGTGGCGAGCTGGACGTCGAGTTCCTCTGCCGTGCCGGCGAGCTGCTGGTGAGCCCGGGACTGGCGGTCAGCACGCCGGCTCTTCAGGAAGCGGCGGCGCGCGGCGTCAAGCTGTCCGGCGATATCGAGCTGTTTGCCCGTGAAGCCAAGGCGCCGATCGTCGCGATCACCGGCTCCAATGCCAAGAGCACCGTTACCACCCTGGTCGGCGAGATGGCCCAGGCGGCCGGGCGCAAGGTGGCGGTCGGCGGCAACCTCGGTACCCCGGCGCTGGACCTGCTGGCCGACGACGTCGAGCTCTATGTGCTGGAACTGTCCAGCTTCCAGCTGGAAACCACCGAGCGGCTCGACGCCGAGGTGGCGACCTGCCTGAACATCAGCGAAGACCACATGGACCGCTACAGCGGCCTGCCTGCCTACCACCAGGCCAAGCACCGGATCTTCCGCGGTGCACGCCAGGCGGTGATCAACCGTGACGATCGCCTCAGCCGGCCGCTGATCGGCGAGGATGTACCGGCCTGGTCCTTCGGCCTGGGCAAGCCTGACTTCAAGGGTTTCGGTCTGTTCGAGGAGAACGGCGAGAAGTACCTGGCGTTCCAGTTCGAGGCGCTGATGCCGGTGCGTGAGCTGAAGATGCGTGGCGCGCACAACCAGTCCAACGCGCTGGCCGCGCTGGCGCTGGGGCATGCGGTGGGGCTGCCGTTCGAGCCGATGCTGGAGACCCTGCGCCACTTCGCCGGTCTGCCGCATCGCTGCCAGTGGGTCGGCCAGCGCGGCGAGGTCAATTATTACGACGACTCCAAGGCCACCAACGTCGGTGCCGCACTGGCAGCCATCGAAGGGCTGGGGGCCGATATCGACGGCAAGCTGGTGCTGATCGCCGGCGGTGACGGCAAGGGGGCCGACTTCTCCGGCCTGCACGCGCCCGTCGCGCGCTTCTGCCGTGCCGTGGTGCTGCTCGGCCGCGATGCCGAACGCCTGGAACAGGCGCTCGCCGGCGCCACCACGCTGCTGCGCGTGGCGACCCTGGACGAGGCGGTGCAGCGTGCCGCCGCCTGCGCCGAGGCGGGCGACGCGGTGCTGCTGTCGCCGGCCTGCGCCAGCCTGGACATGTTCAAGAACTTCGAAGAGCGCGGCCGTCTGTTCGCCGCTGCGGTGGAGGCGCTCGACTGATGCTCGCCTTCCTGCGCCATGCCCCTTCGCCGCTGTTCGGCCGCCGTGGTCTGGACCTGGACTTCCCGATGCTGGCCGGCTGTCTGGCGCTGCTCGGCCTGGGCCTGGTGATGATCACCTCGGCGTCCTCCGAGGTCGCCGCGGTGAGCTCCGGCAATGCGCTGTATCACATGATCCGGCACCTGGTTTACGTGGCGCTGGGCCTTGGTGCCGCGGCCATGATGCTGCTGATTCCGCTGTCGGCCTGGCAGCGGCTCGACTGGATGCTGCTGCTGGCGGCTTTCGGCTTGCTGATCCTGGTGCTGCTGCCGGGCATCGGCCGCGAAGTCAACGGTTCGATGCGCTGGATCGGTTTCGGCGCCTTCAACCTGCAGCCGTCCGAGCTGGCCAAGGTGTTCGTGGTGATCTACCTGGCCGGCTACCTGGTGCGTCGCCAGGAGGAAGTGCGCGAAAGCCTGTGGGGCTTCGCCAAGCCGTTCCTGGTGCTGCTGCCGATGGCCTTCCTGCTGCTGCTGGAGCCCGACTTCGGCGCCACCGTGGTGATGATGGGCGCCGCCGTGGCGATGCTGTTCCTCGGCGGCGTGGGCATGATCCGCTTCAGCCTGTTGGTGGTGGCCGCGGTCGGCGCGGTGGTGATCCTGGTGCAGACCCAGGAATATCGCCTGCAGCGCCTGATCACCTTCACCGATCCCTGGGCCGACCAGTATGGCGCCGGCTACCAGTTGACCCAGGCGCTGATCGCCTTCGGTCGCGGCGAATGGTTCGGCGTCGGCTTGGGCAACAGCGTGCAGAAGCAGTTCTACCTGCCCGAGGCGCATACCGACTTCGTCTTTTCGGTGCTCGCCGAGGAGCTGGGCATGGTCGGCGCGCTGGCGACCATCGCCCTGTTCGCCTTCGTCGGTGTTCGTGCCCTCTACATCGGCCTTTGGGCCGAGAAGGCCCGGCAGTTCTTCGCCGCCTACGTCGCCTGGGGCCTGGCGTTCCTCTGGCTCGGCCAGTTCCTGATCAACGTCGGGGTGAATGTCGGCCTGCTGCCGACCAAGGGCCTGACCCTGCCGTTCCTCAGCTATGGCGGCAGCTCGCTGGTGGTGACCTGCGCGAGCATGGCCCTGCTGCTGCGCATCGAGTGGGAAAGCCGCACCGTGCTGGGCAGCGAGGATGCCGAGTTCGACGAGTCCGACTTTGCCGAGCCCTCGGCCAAGGAGGTCGCCCATGTCTAGGGCGGGGCATTGGCTATTTCCCGAGCTGCGCCGGAGCCTGGTTTCGCGCGGAGCAAGGCGCGAGGAGCGTGGTTTGGTCGCCCAAATGAGCGACGAGCAACGCTGCGCCGCGCGAAACCAGGCCCGGCCCTTCGGGTTGCGCCAGAAATGCGGCCATGCGTTGTTGCCAGTCTTGCCAAGGGGACGCCATTGCCTGCGACTGGCGCCTAGCCTGGCCGCATTTCTGGCGGCAACGCAGCGGGGAAATAGCCAATGACCCGCCCTAATGTGCTGATCATGGCCGGTGGCACCGGCGGCCACGTGTTCCCCGCGCTGGCCTGCGCGCGTGAATTCCAGGCGCGTGGCTATGCGGTGCACTGGCTGGGGACGCCGCGTGGCATCGAGAATGAGCTGGTACCGGCCGCCGGGCTGTCACTGCACCTGATCCAGGTCAGCGGGCTGCGCGGCAAGGGCCTGGTGTCGTTGCTCAAGGCGCCGCTGCAGCTGATTCGCTCGCTGTTCCAGGCGCGCCGCATCATCCGCGAGCTGCGCCCGGTGTGCGTGCTCGGCCTGGGCGGCTACGTCACCGGTCCGGGCGGGCTGGCGGCGAAACTGGCCGGCGTGCCGCTGGTGATCCACGAGCAGAATGCCGTGGCCGGGACCGCCAATCGCAGCCTCGCGCCGCTGGCGCGGCGTGTCTGCGAAGCCTTCCCGGACACCTTCGCGGCGAGCGACAAGCGCCGCACCACCGGCAATCCGGTGCGCGAGGAACTGTTCCTGGAAACTCCGCGCGACACCCTGGTCGGTCGCCGGCCGCGCCTGCTGGTACTGGGTGGCAGCCTCGGCGCCGAGCCGCTGAACAAGCTGTTGCCCGCCGCGTTGGCGCAGCTGCCGGTGGAGCTGCGCCCCGAGGTCTTCCACCAGGCCGGCAAGCAGCACGCCGAGCTCACCACGCAGCGCTACGCCGAGGCCGGCGTGGTCGCCGAGGTGGCGCCGTTCATCAAGGACATGGCGCGGGCCTACGCCTGGGCCGACCTGGTGATCTGCCGCGCCGGGGCGCTGACCGTCTGCGAGCTGGCCGCCGCCGGGCTGCCGTCGTTCCTGGTGCCGCTGCCGCACGCGATCGACGATCACCAGACCCGCAATGCCGAATATCTGGCGAAGGAGGGCGCCGCCGTCCTTCTGCCGCAAGCCAAGACTGACGCGGCCACGCTCGCCGCGCAGCTGACCGAGGTAATGATGCAGCCGGAAAAACTCAAGGCCATGGGGGCCACCGCGCGCCGGCTGGCCCGGCCCGACGCCACCCGCAGCGTGGTCGATATATGCCTGGAGGTGGCCCATGGCTAAGTCTCCTGCCGCGGTAAAAGCCGAAGTCCGCCGCATGCGGCGCATCCGCCGCATCCACTTCGTCGGGATCGGCGGGGTCGGCATGTGCGGCATCGCCGAGGTGCTGCTCAACCTCGGCTACGAGGTCTCGGGTTCCGATCTCAAGGAGTCGGCCAGCACCGAGCGGCTGCAGAGCTTCGGCGCGCAGATCTTCATCGGCCACCAGGCCGGCAACGTCGCCGGGGCCGACGTGCTGGTGGTATCCAGTGCGATCAACGCCGCCAACCCGGAGATCGCGCTGGCGCTGGAGCAGCGGATTCCGGTGGTGCCGCGTGCCGAGATGCTCGCCGAACTGATGCGCTATCGCCACGGCATCGCCGTCGCCGGCACCCATGGCAAGACCACCACCACCAGCATGGTAGCGACGGTCCTCTCCCACGGTGGCGTCGACCCGACTGCGGTGATCGGCGGCAAGCTCGATTCCCTCGGTTCCAACGCCAAGCTCGGCCAGGGCAAGTTCCTGGTGGCCGAGGCCGACGAGTCGGACGGGTCCTTTCTGCATCTGTCGCCGACCATCGCTGTGGTTACCAATATCGATGCCGATCATCTCGACTATTACAGCGGCCTGGACGAGATCAAGGACATCTTCGTCGATTTCATCAACAAAGTGCCTTTTTACGGGTTGGCGGTCCTTTGTCTTGACGATGCCAACATCCAGGAGATCATCCCCCGGGTGAAAAAGCGCTTCACCACCTACGGACTGCAAAACCAGGCCGACTATCAGGCGATCAACATCGTCCATGAGGCCGGCGGCACCGCTTTTGACGTGGTTAAGCGCGGTGAGGTTCTGGGCCGGATCTCCTTCCGCATGCCGGGGCGGCATAACGTTCTCAACGCCCTGTCGGTGGTGGCCGTGGCCATGGAACTGGGGCTGGACTTTTCCGTCATCACCGAGGGGTTCAAGGATTTCGGTGGCGTGCAGCGGCGCTTCCAGATTAAGTACGATCAGGATGTCATGGTGGTCGACGACTACGGTCATCACCCGGCGGAGATCAAGGCGACCCTGGCAGCCGCCCGCGCCGGCTGGCAGCGGCGGGTGGTGGCGGTCTTTCAGCCGCACCGCTACAGCCGCACCAAGTTTCTGCTGGAGGACTTCGCCACCGCCTTCTACCAGTGTGATTATCTTCTCGTCACCGACATCTATGCGGCGGGCGAGGCGCCGATCGAAGGCGTGAGCGCCGAGCTTTTGGCTCAGAAAGTAGCCGGACACGGTCATAAAAATGCCCATTACGTCGGCGATCGCGATCTTCTTACGGCGCATCTGATGGCGGCGGTTCAGCCCGGGGATATTGTGATCACCCTCGGTGCCGGCGATGTCTGGAAGGTCGGGGAAGGCCTGATCCGCCTGCTTAAGGACCGGGAGTAGGATGATCGACGCGCTCTTCGAGCAACTGCAGCGCGTGTTGCGCGGGCGGGTTCTGCGGGACGAGCCGATGGGCTTGCATACCACCTGGCGGGTGGGCGGACCGGCCGATCTTTTCATCGAGCCGGCCGATAGCGAGGATCTTGCCGAAACCCTGCGAATTCTAGCCGCTGCCCGCTGCCCCTGGCTGACGGTTGGCGCGGGGAGCAATCTGCTGGTGAAAGACGGCGGCATTCGGGGCGCGGTGCTCCATTTGACCCGGCTGCGTCGGCTTGAAATCAGCGATGACGGTCGGGTGACGGCCGGGGCGGGGCTGCCGCTGATGACCCTGATCCGCGCGACTATCGAGCGCGGGCTGGCCGGGTTGGAAGGTTTGGCGGGCATTCCCGGCACGGTCGGCGGCGGGGTGGTCATGAACGCCGGGGCCGGCGGTCAGCAACTGGCCGACGTGGTCGAAGCGGCGACCCTGGTCGGGCCGGAAGGGCCGGAAGTCTGGAGCCGGGACCAGTTGGCCTTCGGTTACCGCTCCTCGGCGGTGGGAGCGGGACAGATCATCAGCGAAGCGCGAATGCGTCTGCACCCGGACGATCCCCGGCCACTGGCTGCAGCCTTCGCCGGGCGCCTGGCCGAGCGGGCGGCGGCCCAACGGGTCGGCGGACCCAATGCCGGTTCGGTCTTCAAAAATCCGCCCGGAGCTTCCGCCTGGCGCCTGATCGACGCCGCCGGTCTGCGCGGCGCCGTCGAGGGCGGGGCGCGGGTCGCCGAACGGCACAGCAATTTCATCGTCACCACGAAAACGGCCCGCGCCGGGGATGTCTTGCGGCTGATCGAGCGGATTCTCGACCAGGTCCGCAGACAAAGCGGAATCGTACTGGAAACGGAAGTCAAAATTGTCGGCGCGGATCTCTGAGCGGCTGTAAGTGCCCCGGCATGGATAAGGAAAAGTTATGACCCGCGAGGAACTTCAGGAAAAGACCATCGGTGTACTTATGGGCGGCCTTTCCGCCGAACGAGAGGTCTCGTTGCGTACCGGCAAAGCGGTATTGAACGCGCTCTTGGAATCCGGTTACCTGGCGGTAGCCATCGATGCCGGACGGGATTTGCCCGCGCGCCTGGTGCAGGAGCGCATCGAGGTCGCCTTCATCGCCCTGCACGGACGCTTCGGCGAGGACGGCACGGTCCAGGGACTGCTGGAACTACTCGGCATCCCCTACACCGGCAGCGGGGTCCTGGCGTCGAGCGTCGCCATGGATAAGGTGACGACCAAGAAGCTGCTGCGCTATCACCAGTTGTCGACCCCCGATTTTCGCATCTACCGGCGCGGCGAGGATCTGGAATTGCTGCTCAACGGCTGCCACAACTTCCCGCTGGTGGTGAAGCCTGCCCGCGAAGGCTCGACCATCGGCATCAGCATCGTCCGCGACCGCGACGAATTGGCTGCCGGCATTGCCGCCGCCCTCCGACACGACGAACTGATCCTGATCGAGGAGTTCATCGCCGGCGCCGAAGTCACCGTCGGGGTGCTGGCCGGCGAGGCCTTGCCGATCATCCAAGTGGTGCCCAAGGGCGGATTTTACGACTATCACGCCAAATACACCGTGGGACAGACCGAATACCTGCTCCCCGCCCCCCTCGACGGAGCTTTGCAAGACCGACTGCGGGACGCGGCAGTGGCCGCCTACCGGGCGATTGGCTGCGACGGTGCGGCGCGTATCGATTTCATGGTGCGGGAGCAAGAGGGGGAGTTCTTCTGTCTGGAAGTCAACACCATCCCCGGCATGACCGAAACCAGTCTCTTGCCGAAAGCGGCACGGCACGCCGGCATCTCCTTCGGCGAACTCGTCCAGCGCATCCTTGACGGAGCGCGGGTCGGGAAGTCCTGACGGAGAGCGGAAACCTATGCGCGATTTCAAGCCGGCGAAGAATACCAAGGTCAAGAACAACCGGCGGCTCAAGCCGAAGCGGCCCCCTCGGCCCCCCCGCGACTGGGCCGGTCTGTTCCGCAAGATTTTTTATGTCACGGCGGCGACGGTCAGCCTGGTGCTGATCGTTGCCGGCGGCGGACTGATGGCCAAGGCGCTCTTCGATTCCCGGTATTTCAAGGTCAACGAGGTTCGGGTCGAGAACGCCTCCCGGGTCGCCGCGGAAGAGATCGCCGCCCTTTCCGACGTGCGCCTCGGGCACAACCTCTTCGAGCTCGACCTTCCGCGCATCGGCCGCAAGATCGAGGAGAACCCCTGGGTCAAGAGTGCCGAAGTGCGGCGGCTCTTTCCGCGAACGGTGGTCATCAAGGTCGAGGAACGCAGCCCGAAAGCGGTCATCAATCTCGATTATCTCTATTATGTCGACGGCGACGGTGAAATTTTCAAGGTGCTCGAAGCCAACGACAGCCTTGACTTCCCCGTCATTACCGGCCTGGAGCGCAAGGATCTGCTGGAAAAACCGGAAGAAGCGCAAACCCGGTTGAAGGAGATGGTGGAGCTGGTCGGGGAACTGGCCGGACGGCGGATTTTCGGCCTGGAGGATGTTTCGGAAATTCACCTTGACCAAACGGGGGAAATCGTTTTGTATACCTGTGCCGGTGGGGTGCCGGTGCGCATGGGCGACGGAAACTACGGCGCCAAACTGGATCACCTGGAGCGCATTTACGCGGAACTCAAGCCGCGCTTGCGGGCTCTCAAATATATCGATCTGAACGTCATGGACCGGATTGTCGTCAAAGTGGAAACCGGGATCACCCGCAAGGGCTAGCATCCAGGGGGAAGGGAGCGATATGAGCAGCAGAAGAGGAGACAACCTGATTGTCGGTCTCGACATCGGCACTACCAAGATCTGCGCGATCATTGGTAATCTGACCGAAGACGGGCTGGACATCGTCGGCATCGGCACCAGTCCGTCGAAGGGGTTGCGCAAGGGGATGGTGATCAACATCGACAGCACCGTCGAGGCGATCCAGAAGTCGATCCGCGAGGCCGAACTCATGGCCGGTTGCGAGATCAAATCGGTCTTCGCCGGCATCGCCGGCGGGCACATCAAGGGCTTCAATTCCCAGGGGGTGATCGCCATCAAGAACCGCGAGGTGACCAGTGACGATGTGCGCCGGGTCATCGACGCGGCCAAGGCCATCGCTATTCCCATGGACCGCGAGGTGATCCACATCCTCCCTCAGGAATTCATCATCGATGACCAGGATGGCATCAAGGAACCCCTTGGCATGAGCGGGGTCCGGCTGGAGGCCAAGGTGCATATCGTCACCGGCGCCATCGCCAGCGCCCAGAACATCGTCAAGAGCTGTCAGAAGGCCGGTTGCGACGTCGCCGACATCGTCCTGGAACAGCTCGCTTCGGCCGAGGCGGTGCTGTCGGCGGACGAAAAAGAGCTGGGCGTGGCGATGATCGACATCGGCGGCGGCACCACCGATATCGCCATCTTCGTCGACGGCGCCATCAAGCATACCGCCGTCCTTTCCCTGGGCGGCAACCATTTGACCAACGACATCGCCGTCGGCTTGCGCACCCCGGTCGGTGAGGCCGAGAAGATCAAGCAGCAGTACGGCTGTTGCCTGACCTCCATGGTCGGCAAGGACGAAACCATCGAGGTCCCTTCCGTCGGCGGGCGCGAGCCGCGCATCCTTTCCCGACAGCTGCTGGCGGAGATCCTCGAACCCCGGGTCGAGGAGATATTCACCCTGGTCAATCGCGAAATCGTGCGCAGTGGGTTCTCCGATCTCATCGCCTCGGGGGTGGTCATCACCGGCGGCACCTGCATCCTGCCGGGCATGCCCGAACTGGCCGAGCAGGTCTTCAACCTGCCGGTGCGTCGTGGCCTGCCCCGGGACATCGGTGGACTCTCCGACGTGGTCAATTCCCCGGTCTACGCCACCGGCGTGGGGTTGGTGAAGTATGGCAGCAAGAACCTGCAGACCAAGAATTTCAGCATCGGTCAGGAGAACGTTTTCGACAAGATCTTTCGGCGGATGAAAGAGTGGTTCGGAGAGTTTTTTTAAGGCAATCGACATTCGGAATATGCTAGGATGCCAACCGATTGGACGCCGCCGCGAAGAGTGGCGCCCGAGCATAGCGAACGGAGGGTTTCATGTTCGAATTTGACGAAAAAATAGATCAGACCGCTCGGATTAAAGTGATTGGCGTCGGCGGTGGCGGCGGTAATGCCGTCAATACCATGATCGCTTCGAAGATCGAGAGGGTCGAATTTTACAGCGCCAATACCGACGCCCAGGCTCTGCGCGTCAGTCGCGCGCCGATGAAGATCCAGCTCGGCGGCAAGCTGACCAAGGGCCTCGGCGCTGGCGCCAACCCCGAGGTGGGGCGTGAAGCCGCCCTCGAGGATCGGGCGCGGCTGGCCGAGGTTCTGGAAGGAGCCGATATGGTCTTCATCGCCGCCGGTCTCGGCGGCGGCACCGGTACCGGCGCCGCGCCGGTCATCGCCGAAGTGGCCAAGGAACTGGGCGCCCTGACCGTCGGCGTCGTGACCAAACCGTTCAGCCGGGAAGGGCGGCAACGCCTGAAAAAAGCCGAGGAGGGGGTTGAGGCGCTGAAGAAGGTGGTCGACTCGCTGATCGTCATCCCCAATGACCGTTTGCTCGGTCTGGCGGGGAAAAATATGAGTATCCTCGATGCCTTCAAACCTTCGGACGACGTGCTGCGTCAAGCGGTGCAGGGCATTTCCGATCTGATCACCACCAGCGGTCTGATCAACGTCGACTTTGCCGACGTCAAGGCGATCATGAGCGAGCGCGGCATGGCGATGATGGGTATCGGCATGGCCGAGGGGGAAAAACGCGCTTCCGAAGCCGCCCATCAGGCGATCAGCAGCCCGCTCCTCGAAGAGATCGATATTTCAGGTGCCAAAGGGGTGCTGGTGAACATTTCCGGTTCCTCCAACATGACCATGGAGGAGTTCGAGGAAGCCTCCCGCATCATCCATGAAAAGGTCCATGAAGACGCCAATATCATCGTCGGTCTGGTGATCGACGAGGATCTCGGCGACCGCCTGAAGATCACCGCCATTGCCACCGGCTTCGGCGCCTCCTTCGACAAAGCGGCCCGCAAACCCGGCGATTTCATCGGGCGTTCGATTGTTCCCCCGGGCAAGAACGAGCATGATGTCCCGACCTTCCTGCGCGACCGGGCTCCCCGCGAGCCGGCCCGAGGCACAATGCGCGCCCCGATGAGCGAGGAGCAGGAATACGACATCCCGACCTTCCTCCGTCGCCGGGTCGACTGAGCCTCGTGGCCCGAGGGTCTGTTCCGGCGGCCGGTGTGTTGAATGCCGGATGGCCGGCGGATCGAAAGCAATAGATGATTTTCTTGATACGGGGACCGCGGAGCGCGGTCCCCGTATCTATTTCAGACGGCCGGATGCTGGAAGGCGGAGCCCATGTCCCGTAAACTGATCGATCAGGCCCGGAAGCTGCTGGCCGGGGAATCGGGGAGTCAGGCCAAGCCCTGGGGGGGGCGGCTGACCGTCGCCCTGGTTTTTCCCAATACCTATCACCAGGGGATGAGCAACCTCGGTTTTCTCACTGTCTATCATCTGCTCAACCAACGGGAGGATGTGCTCTGTGAGCGTTTCTTCCTCCCCGACACCGAAGCTTTGGCGGAACATCGCAAGACCGGCTATCCCCTCTTTTCTCTCGAATCGGGACATCCTCTCAACGATTTCGACCTCATCGCCTTTTCCATCTCCTTCGAAAACGACTATCTGAACCTGCCGATTATTTTTGAACTGGCCCGGCTCCCCCTGTGGCGCGCCGACCGGGGAGATTCCTATCCTCTGCTCTTGGCCGGCGGGGTCTGCGCCTTTCTCAATCCCGAACCCCTGGCGGAGATCATGGATCTTTTCGCCGTCGGCGAGGGGGAAATGATGCTGCCTGAGTTGGTCGAGACGCTCAAAGCCGGGAGCGAGCTGACGCGTCCTGAGTTGCTGGAACGTTTGGCGCGTTCCCCCGGCATCTATGTTCCGTCCTTATACGAGAGCGAGTTTTGTCCGGACGGCACACTACAGGGTTGGGTCCGGCAGCCGGCTGCCCCTGAAAGGGTGGCCAGGCAATGGGTGCGGGATCTGGATCGCAGTGCCAGCCGCTCCTTCGTCCTGACCGAGGCGACGGAATTCTCCGACATGGCCCTGACCGAGATTTCCCGGGGTTGCGGTCGAGGCTGTCGCTTCTGCGCCGCTGGTTATATCTACCTTCCCCCCCGGGAACGGTCTCTCGATGTGCTGCTGGAGCAGGTCGATCTTGGCCTTTGTGAACGGGAGAAGGTCGGGCTGGTCGGCGCGGCGGTCTCCGACTACTCGCGGATTGCCGAACTCGACCAGGCGATTCTCGATCGGGGGGGCAAGGTCTCGGTGGCGAGTCTGCGTATCGATTCCCTGACGCCTGAGGAGGTCGCGGCGCTCAAGACCTCCGGCCACCGCACCCTGGCGCTGGCGCCCGAGGCGGGGAGCCAGCGCATGCGCGATGCCATCAACAAGGGTCTGACCCGCGAGCAGATTCTCGCTGCCGTCCGGCTGCTCGGCGAGGGGGGGATCCTCAACCTGAAGCTCTATTTCCTGGTTGGATTGCCCGGCGAGACGGACGGGGATATCGACGAAATGCTCGATCTGCTCGCGGAGATTCGCGCCGTCTGGGTGGACGAAGGGAAAAAGCAGGGGCGTCTCGGCACCCTGACGATCTCCGTCAATCCCTTCATCCCCAAACCCTTTACCCCCTTTCAGTGGGCGGGGATGGCCGCCGAGAAGCACCTCAAGGGTATCTTCCAGAGACTGCGCGCGGCGGTGGGGCGCATGGCCAATACCGAAATCATTTTCGAATCGACCCGCAGCGCGGCGTTGCAGGCGCTCCTCGCGCGCGGCGACCGTCGGGTCGGGCGGCTGTTGCCGGATCTGGCTGCGGGTATGAATCTCAAGGCAGCCTGCCGTCGGCATGGGCTCGATCCCGATTTCTACGTCACTCGCGAGCGCGGCTCGGAAGAAATCTTCCCCTGGGAGATCATCGACAGCGGCGTGCGCCGGAATTTTCTCCAGCGGGAATACCAGGCGGCACAGGCCCATACGCGCTCCCGGCGCTGCTTTGACGGTTGTGTGGATTGCGGCGTCTGCCGGGGAAAATGAATTATTTCTTGGGATGACGGTTGACAAACCGGGCAAAGGACGGTAAAAGAAGACAAAAAAGATCATAATTATCCCAGGAGGAATTGACATGACCCAGAAAAAGACCGGCGTAATTACTTTTAAAGGTAACCCCATGACCCTGCTCGGCCCCGAACTCAAGATCGGTGCCGCCGCTCCCGAATTCAAGGTCGTCGATAACGGTCTGCAGCCGGTGACCCTGGCCGACAGCCAGGGGAAGGTGAGGGTGATTACCGTAGTCCCTTCCCTCGATACCCCGGTGTGCGACACCATGACCCGCAAGTTCAACGAGGAAGCGGCCAAACTCCCCGAGAACGTCGTCGTGTACACCGTCAGCCTCGATCTCCCCTTCGCCCAGAAGCGCTGGTGCGGCAATGCCGGGATCGAGAAGGTGAAGACACTCTCCGACTATCAGGAGCGTTCCTTCGGTCTGAACTACGGCCTGCTTATCGATGAGCTCAAGCTGCTGGCCCGGGCGGTGCTGGTCATCGACCAGAAGGGGATGATCGCCTATCAGGAAATCGTCAATGAAGTGACCGCCGAGCCCGACTACACTGCGGCGTTGGCGGCGGCCCGCGCCCTGCTCTAGGCGAGCGGAGCGCTTCTTCAGGAACAAACGGGGAAGGCCGCGCGGTCTTCCCCGTTTTGCGTAACCCGTTCAAGGATGGACTTGGCCGGTCCTTTCGCGCTATGCTCGACCGGTTGCCGACCCCCTGGACAAAGGTGAATCATGAACGTCGAACAGATGAAAATCGTGCTCAAGGAAATCCTCGTCAAAACCAGCATCACCCCCTGCGTCGTCGGCCATCGCGGGGTGGGAAAGACGGCGGGGATCATTCAGGTCTGCCGGGAAATCGGCCGCCGCTATACCTCGCTGCGCCTCGGTCAGATGGAGGTCGGCGACCTGGTCGGCATCCCCTACCGGCAGGAAGAGGTGATGCACTGGTCCCGGCCTAGCTGGTGGCCGACCGCCGAGGCCCCTGAGACCGTCATCCATTGCGACGAGCTCAACCGCGCCCAGCAGGAGGATACCCTGCAGGCGATTTTCCAGTTCGTCGAGCCCCCCTCCGAAGGGCAATGCCGCGCCCTCCACACCCACCAGCTCGATCCCAAACACAAGGTGGTGGTGTCGATCAATCCCCCCGACGGTACCTATCAGGTGGCGACTCTCGACCGCGCTCTGCTCGACCGCATGGTCATGCTATACGTGGAGACCGATTACGCCTGCTGGGCCCGCTACGCCAAGTCCCGGGAGCTGGATAGCGGCGTGCAGCAGTTTCTCGCCGGCCACCCCCAGCTGCTGGCCAAGCCGGGCAGCTCGCTGGATATGCAGATGGAGCCGACGGAGCGGGCCTGGGAGATGGTCAGCGTCTTGCGCCAGAGTTGCCGGTTCCCCGCCGAGTTGGAGATGGAAGTCTACGCCGGGATCGTCGGCAAAGAGGCGGCGATCATGTTTCTGCGCTGGTGCGCCGACCAGCAGGCCCGCCCGGTGCTCGCCCGCGAGGTGTTGGATCACTGGGCGGATGTCGTCGCGCGTGTTCGCCGGCAGCGGGACGATGCCCAGGCGGTGACCATGAACGACCTCATCACCAGTCTCGAAGTCGAGCCGGGGCTTTCGCCCAGCCAGGAGGAGAATCTGGTCGCCTATATCGCTATCCTTCCCCGCGACATGCGTTTCGCCATGGTCAAGTCCCTGGTCAAAAACCCGCCGGTGGCCGCCGTCCTGGTGCAGGACAAATACGATGCGGTCATTCTCGACGCCATCAGCGAAATCAGTCGGGAAGCCTCTTGAGCGCGTGAGGAGTGAAGGGTGAGGAGTGAAGGGTTGCGGGGGCTGGAAAATGCCCTGGTGCGGTTGCTCAAGAGCCATCCTTTTTACGGCCATTTTCTCATCGGTTGCCGCCGCCGGGAGACGGCCGATGGGACCGCGCTGGGCGTGACGATCGCCAACGGCACGCCGGTGCTCTGTGTCAACCCGGCGCGGCTGGCCGATTTTCCCCCGGAGGAGCAGCGGGCGCTGCTCGAACATCTGATCAAGCATGTGCTGCATCTGCACATGGCGCGGCGCAAGGGGCGGCATTTTCACGACTGGGACATCGCCTGCGATCTCGCCATCAATCCCGGGATCGAGGATCTGCCTCCCCAGGCCGCCTTTCCTGGAAAGCTCAAGCTCGAAGAGGGCCTGGCGGCGGAGGAATACTATCGACTGCTCACCCGGCGTTTCGATACCGGCAATCTCGATGGGCAGGGACTGGGGGATGCTTCCGTCGACGCCGGCCAGGGGAGCGGCGAGGGGGAGGATGCCCCTTTGCCCGAAGCGGCCGCGGAGCTCTCCACCATTGACGATCACGAGATCTGGGCCGAGGCGGACAGCACCCCCGAGGCGCTGGCCGAGGAAATGGTCCGCAGTCTGACCCGGGATGCCTATCGCAAGAGTGGCGGCGAAGTGCCGGGTGAACTGCGTCCGCTGATCGAGGGGCTGCTGGCGCCCTCGCCGATCCCCTGGAAACAGGTGCTGCGCCAGTTCGTCGCCGCCGCCGGCCGGGTCGGCCGCCGCTCCACCTGGAAGCGCGAGCACCGGCGCTTCGTCCACGAGACCCCGGGTATCCGCAAGCGGCAACGGCTGAATCTGCTCATCGGCGTCGACGTCAGCGACTCGACCAATCAGCAGGGCTTGCGCGAAACCTTCGCCCGGGAACTGGTGCAGATCGCCCGAGGGCGGGAAAGTCGTCTGACCGTCCTTTATGCCGGCAGCCGCATTCAGCGCATCGACAGCTTTCGCGGGGTGCCCGAGGTGGTGGAAGTCTTCGAGGGCGGGGGCTTTACCGATCTGCGCCCGGTCTTCGACTACGCCCGAGCCATGCAGCCGCGCCCGGCGGCGGTCATTTATCTCACCGACGGCATCGGTCCGGCGCCGGAACAGATGGACTATCCCACCCTCTGGGTGCTGACCCGCGAGGGTGAAAAACCGGTGGAATGGGGCGTCGAGTTGCGGCTCGATGTCTGATCCCCGCTCCAGAGTTCTTTTTATTCACGCTCTTCGCACTTACAGGAATCCCTATGAAAAAAACCTTTCAAATGTCCCACCCGAAGATCAAGGTTCCTCGTCTGGTCGAAGCCATCAAGCATGAAGTCAAAAAATACATCCAGCGAGAGCGGAGAAAGCCCCTCCCCCCGGGAGTCGATTTCTGGGATTTTGATTGCCGCTTTGGCGCCGATGAAGCCAGTGCCGAGGTGATTCACCTCTCCGCCATCAACAAGTCCATCTCCGAGGCCGAAGCCAAAGAGCTCCCATCTTTTTATCTCGAAGTTCTGGTCAAGCCCGGTCATCGCAGCAAGAAACCAAAGGAAGGGCAGGTCATCGAGGAAGAGGATTCAGCCGGTCAGGAACATGGGCGAGACGAGTAGAAAACGGGGATTTGGGACGCTGTGGGGGGGGGAGCAAACTGCTGGTGTTGTTGGAAGAAAGGATCTCCCTGGATCTGCCCCTCTGCCAGGAATGCGCCGGGCGTTGCTGCCAGGGCAGTCCCGGTATCTGGGTCGACCCAGGGCGGTTTTTTGCGCTTTTTTTTGCCGCGCAACGGTTGACGCTGGAGCAACTGCGCGGTCGTCTGCCTGAATTGGGGTTGGTGCTCTGGGAGAACTCGGGGGTGCCGATTCCCGCCCCCCTGTCATTGGCCACTGGCTGCGCGTTTCAAGGCGCCGACGGTTGCGGGTTCTCGGTCGCCGAGAGGCCCTGCCAGTGCCTGGCACTGATTCCGCTGATAGCGACCCTTGCTCAACCTCAGGGTTGTCTCTGCCGGGTTCCCGAGGCCTTCAGCCGGGAGGCGGCGAGACGGAACTGGCAGGATTATTGGCAAACGGTCTGATCCACCCCATCGAAGGGCTTGCAATCCAGCTCCCCGGTTTGCCACCCTGTCAACCTGATCCGGAAACGCCTGTCGAGAAAAAAGGTTCCCATGCCCGCCGAACCATCGTTTCACCACTGCCTGCAACAGAACTTCGGTTTTTCGATCTTTCGCCCCGGGCAGGAGGCGGTCATCGATTGCCTGCTGGCCGGGCGTTCGGCCCTGGCGATCTTCCCCACCGGCGGCGGCAAGAGTCTCTGCTACCAACTGCCGGCCCTGCTCCTCAATGGGCTGACCCTGGTTATTTCGCCGCTGATCGCCTTGATGAAGGATCAGGTCGACGCCCTGCAGGCGCGCGGCATCGCCGCCGCCCGCCTCGACTCAAGTATCAGCGCGGCCGAGGTGCAATCGATCTACCGCCAGCTCGAAGCCGGCAGCCTGAAGCTGCTCTACATCGCCCCCGAGCGACTGGCCAACGAGCGCTTTCTGCACCGCCTGCGCGGCAGCACTATCGACCTGCTGGCCATCGACGAGGCCCACTGCATTTCCGAATGGGGGCACAACTTTCGCCCCGAATACATGAAGATCGCCCGCCTCGCCCAGGAGATCGGCGTCGGTCGGGTGCTGGCCCTGACCGCCACCGCCACCCCCGAGGTGGCCGCCGACATCCGCCGCGCCTTCGCCATCGCCGACGGCGACGAAATCCGCACCTCTTTTCACCGCCCCAACCTGCATCTCAGCGTGACCCCTTGTCCGGCCCCGCGGCGCCGCGCCCTGCTGCTGCAGCGGCTGCGCGAACAGGGCGGCGGGGCGACCATCGTCTATGTCACCCTGCAGCGCACCGCCGAGGCGGTGGCGAAGTTTCTGGCTGCCGAAGGGATCGCCGCCAAGGCCTACCATGCCGGGATGCGGAACGAGGAGCGAGGCGCGGTGCAGGACGCCTTCATGGCCGGCAACCTGCAGGTGGTGGTGGCGACCATCGCCTTCGGCATGGGGATCGACAAGGCCGATATTCGCGCCGTCTACCACTACAACCTCCCCAAGATCCTGGAAAACTACATGCAGGAGATCGGCCGCGCTGGCCGCGACGGTCGCGACTCTCGCTGCGAGATCCTGGCCTGTGCCGATGATCTGACCGTGCTGGCCAACTTCAGCTACGGCGACACCCCCACCGCCGAGGCGCTGCGGCAACTGGTGGAACAGTTGCTCTGCCAGGGCGAGGTTTTCGACGTCTCCCTTTACGATCTCTCGGGGGAGTTCGACATCCGCCCGCTGGTGATCGCCACCGTCTTCACCTACCTGGAACTGCAAGGGGTGCTACGCTCGACCGGACCCTTCTACGACGGCTACAAGATCCAGTTCAACAGGCCGCAAGAAGAGATTCTGGCCGGTTTCGACCCGCAACGCGTCGCCTTCCTGCAAGCCCTCTTCGCCACCGCCAAAAAGGGACGGCTCTGGTATCAGCTGATGCCCGGCGCGAGCGCGGCGGCCTTGAACGAGCCGCGCCAGCGGATCACCGCCGCCGTCAACTACCTGGAGGAGCAAGGCGAGATCCAGGTACAGGTCACCGGCCTGCGCCACGGCTACCGCCGAGAACGGCAGGAGGCTGATCCTGAAGTGCTCATCGCCGGCCTGCAAGAGACCTTCGCCAAACGGGAAATCCAGGACATCGCCCGCCTGCGCGAGGTGCTCGCCTACGCCGAGCAGCGCCGCTGCCTGACCAGCCACCTGCTCAACTATTTCGGCGAGGCGATCGATGCCGACTGCGGCGACTGCAGTCGCTGCCGCAGCGGACAAGGAGAGCGCCTCTCCCGAACCGCCCCCCTCGAGCCGGGCCCCGCCGAAGCCGCCATCGCCCGCCGGGTACAGGACGAAGGCCATGCGTCCCTCTCCCATCCCCGCCAGCTGGCCCGTTTTCTCTGCGGCATCACCAGTCCCGCCGCCAACCGCGCCCGCCTCGGCCGCCACAGCGATTTCGGTGCACTGGAGGAGTTTCCTTTTCGCAAGGTGATGGATCTGGTTTCCCCCGGACCCGATTGACCAAATTTCAGATCGAAAAAGCAACAGAGACGCGGGGGTAGGTCTGACCCTGCCAGAGGCAAAGCAAGACCAAGTGAAAATATTGGTGGGTACTGAATGTGGCAACATGAACCTTACCGAAAGCTGAGTTGGGCGCCGGATCAGATGGACTATCCACCCTCTGGGAGCTGACCCGCGACAGAGAAAAACCGCTGGAAGGGGGCGTCGAGCTGCGGCTCGATGTCTGAAAAAATATCGCAAGGAGGTGTTTTGCCATGGATCAACCCAAGCCGATGACCGAGGAGACGGTGCGGCGGATGCTGGAAGAGGCGGGGGCGCGGGTCGCCTCGCGCGGGGGGCG
>DIVU01000091.1 GCA_002423365.1 Desulfuromonadaceae bacterium UBA6124
GCCTGCTGGAATTCCTGCCAGAGTTGCACCAGCCGCAACACCGGGCCGCTGACCCGTCCGGCCAGCATGTTGAAGGCGACCAGCTGGCCGATGGTGAGCTTGCCGTCCATGACCAGGTAGGCCCCGGCCCAGACGATGGCGATGGTGGTGAGCTTGTTGACTAGTCCGGCGATCTGCCCGGCGACGTTGTTGAGCTGACCGGCGCGGAAGCCGGCGCCGACGTAGCCGGCGAGTTGCTCCTCCCAACGGCGCTGCATAGCCGGTTCCACCGCCATCGCCTTGACCGTCTCGATGCCGGTGACCGACTCCACCAGAAAGGCTTGGTTTTCGGCGCCCCGATTGAACTTTTCGTTGAGCCGGACGCGAATGCGCGGGGTGACGAAGAGGGAGAGGAGGATGTAGCAGGGGAGCGAGCCGACCACGATCCAGGTGAGCAGCGGGCTGTAGTAGAACATCACGGCGAGGAAGACAACCGTGAAAAACAGATCGATGACCACGGTGACGCTGGAGCTGGTGAGAAAATTACGGATGTTTTCCAGCTCCCGGACCCGCGCGATGGAGTCGCCGACCCGCCGGGCTTCGAAGTAAGAAAGGGGCAGACGCAGCAGATGGCGAAACATTTGCGCGCCCAAGCCCACGTCGATGCGGCTGGTGGTGTGGGCGAAGAGATAGGCGCGCAGCCCGGAAAGAATCACCTCGAACAGGGCCAAGGCGATCATGCCGATGCCCAGCACCTGGAGGGTGGTCAGGCCTTTGTGGACCAGCACCTTGTCGACCACGACCTGAAAGAACAGCGGGGTGAGCAGGGCGAAGAGTTGCAGAAAGAACGAGGCGAGCAGGACTTCGCCGAGAAATTTCCGGTATTTGACGATGGCGGGGATGAACCAGGAGAAGTCGAAGGGGCGCTCCTCCGGGCGTTGTCCGGCGCGGCGGGTGAAGAGGATCAGGCCGCCGTCCCAATCGCGCTCGAACTCGTCCCGGCCGGCGATAGTCGGGCGCGATTGGGTTGGATCGTGCACCAGCGCCCGGTCGCCGACGACTTTGGCCAGCACTACGAAGCGGCCGTCGCGACGGGTCGCCACGGCGGGCAGGGGCATTCCCGTCAGCTTCGGCCAGCGGGCGCGAGTGGTTCCGGCCTTGAGGCCCAGGTGCTTGGCCGCGCGCAGGATTTCGGTCGCGCCGAAGGCCTGGCCGACGCGGCCGAATTCGTGACACAACTGTTCGCCATCGGCGGGGAGTTCGAAAAAGCGGGCCAGCAGGACCAGACATGCCAGTCCGGTATCGACCCCCTGGAGAGGAGCGGATTCGTTGTTCATTTGATTTTTTGGTGGGGGTAGGGAGAGAGACTTGTACCGGTCGAGATTTTGTGGCAGACCCCGGAACGGGTTGAACGCCCCTCTAGTATTGAAAAATTAATTAACTAAAATTTAATTACACAAACATTAGAATATAAAAACAATTCCTGTCAACGAAAAATTTTGTTAAATACGCAACGGCACGCAACCTCAGGGGAAAACAATTATTCCTGTGGTATTTGGAATTAGTTACAAGCTAACACCGCCATCGCCGCTAAGGATCCGAGGAGCCGACAGAAGAAGAAAACGCCGAATGATGTGAATCCGCCAACGCTTGAACGCTTGGCTTCCGTTCCGGTAACGGGTAAGATGACCGCCAAACTTGCAACAGGATGCACCCATGACCGCAAAAGTAGAAGTTCTCAAGGTCCGCTGCCCGCGCTGCGGGGCGCGGGTGAGTTGGGCCGGCAATGAAAACCGGCCTTTTTGTTCGGAAAAGTGTCGGCTGATCGATCTCGGACGCTGGGCCGACGAAGATTATCGCATCGCCGGAAAAGCGGCCATGGTGGCTGACGACGAGGATTCGGAACTCTGACGATAAAGGATGACGTTATGTTTCGCTTGAAAATTCATACCTATTTTGCCGCCGCGCACAATCTCATCAACTATCAGGGGGATTGCGAAAACCTGCACGGCCACAACTGGAAGGTCGAGGTCACGGTGACCGCCCGCGAGTTGGACAAGGCCGGGCTCGGCATCGACTTCAAGATCCTCAAGCGCGAGACCAAAGCCGTGCTCGATCTGCTCGATCACAAGTATCTCAACGAGATCGAGCCCTTCGTGAGCAACAGTCCGTCCTCGGAGAACATCGCCCGCTTCCTCTTCGAAAAGCTCTCCGCGCGCCTCAATACCGACAAGGTGACGGTCTACAAGGTCAACGTCTGGGAATCGGAATATGCCTGCGCCAGCTACCTCGCCGACTGACGGCCACCTGATCGAGGTCTTTTCCTCCATCCAGGGGGAAGGGCTGATGGTCGGCTGCCGGCAGATTTTCCTGCGCCTGGCCGGCTGCAACCTCGATTGCGCCTATTGCGACACCCCCTTCGCGCCAACGGCCGACTGCCTGGTAGAGGAGGCACCCGGCTCGGGCACCTTCCGTGCGCTGCCGAATCCGGTTTCTTTACCGACTCTTCTCACTCTTCTCGAAGATTGGCTGCGGCAGACACCGGGAGTGCATCACTCCCTGAGCCTCACCGGCGGCGAGCCGCTGCTCCATGGCGAGCTGCTCGGGAACTGGCTGCCCGAACTGGCGCGGCTTCTGCCGGTGCATCTGGAGACCAACGGCACCCTGCCCAAAGCCTTGGCGCCGCTGCTGCCGCATCTGGCTTTCATTTCCATGGATCTCAAACTGGCGTCGGTAACCGGGTGCCCCACCCCCTGGGACGTTCATCGGCGTTTTCTCGAAGTCGCACGAAATAATCCCGGACAGGCCAAGGCGGTGGTGGGGCCCGATACCGCCGGGGAAGAAATCGAAGCCGCCGCTCGGCTCTTGCGGGAGACGGCGCCGGAGTGGCCGTTGATTTTACAGGCGCTGACGGTCGACGGGAAGGTGGCCGTTTCCGGCCGCGACCTGCTCGCTTTGCAGGAAACGGCGGCGCGAATTCATCCGCCGGTGCGGGTCATCCCCCAGACCCATCGGCTGCTCGGGGTTTTGTAACCCCGTTTGCGCGAGGTGAAGCGATGCTGATCGAAGAGCTGACCATGCCCGAGTTCGTCGCCGGGCTGGAAAAAACCCGCACTGTCCTCATCCCCTTCGGCGCCACCGAGGAGCACGGCCCTCACCTGCCTCTGTCGACCGATACCCTGCACGCGACCGAGGTCGGGCGCAAGCTGGCGGCGCGGCGGCCGATCTTCATCGCCCCGCCGATTCCCTACGGCGTCTGCCGTTCGACTTCCCGCCATCCCGGCACCATTTCCATCCGCACCGAAACCCTCAAAGCTCTCGCCTGCGATATCGTCTCTTCCCTCTACGGGCAGGGTTTGCGCCACTTCGTACTGCTCACCGGCCACGCCGGCGGCACTCACCTGTCGGCGCTGATTGACGTTGGCGAGGAGTTGCTGGTTCGCTTCTCCGACTGCCGGATCGCGGTTCTGACCGAATACATGCTGGCTTCAAAGGAGGGGAGGGGGCTGATCGAGACGGAAGGGGATTCGCACGCAGGGGAGATCGAAACGTCGCGGATTCTGCACAGCCATCCGCATCTGGTCAAGGGGACGGCGGCACGGGAGTTTCCCGATTTCCCCGCCGGGATTCTGGTACGCGACAAGCGCCGCTGCTGGCCCGGCGGGGTCTGGGGCGATCCGGGTAAGGCGAGCGCGGAGAAGGGGGCGCGGCTGGAGGAGCTGGTGGTCGCGGCGCTGGAACGCCTCATCGACCAACTGGAAACGATGGAAGTCTATTGAGGTTTATAAAGTTTCACCACTGAGACACGGAGAGCACGGAGAAATTCGTTTTCCGGATTCAGTCTTTACTCACTGTTTTTGCTCTGTGCCCTCTGAGACTCTGTGGTGTCATCGATTTTCAGGCGGCGCCGATGGCCCGGTTCAGTTCGGTCAGCAGGGCCTCGACATCGACCGCATGCACTCCCGCCCCGTGTCCCACCTCTTCGTAAGCGGCAATCTGACATTCGTTGCAGTCAAGCCCGAAGCGCTTAAAGACCGCGATCGTTTCCGGGTGCTGCCGCATCACCTCTTCAATGATTCTATCCTTGGTGATCATGCCGTTCTCCTTTTTCGCCTAGCGTCCGTGCTTGCGGTCGAGCGCCCGCTTGACCGCCGGGGGGACGAAGGGGTCGATGGGACCGTTGTGGATGGCCATTTCCTTGACGATGGAGGAACTCAGGTAGCCGTAGGGGACCGAGGTCATCATGAAGAGGGTGTCGATCTTGTCGTTGACGGAATGGTTCATCTGCGCGATCTGGAATTCGTATTCGAAGTCGGAGACCGCCCGCAAGCCCCGCAGGATGACCCGAGCCCCTTTACGGGCGACGTAATCGATAAGCAGTCCCTGAAAAGAGTCAACCTTGAGTCGGGGGTTGTCGCCGAGGGCTTCGCGGATCATTTCCACCCGCTCGTCGATGGTGAAAAGCGCATTCTTTTCCGAATTGCGGGCCACCGCCACAATGAGGGTGTCGAAGACTTCCAGGCCACGATGGATGATGTCGATATGGCCGTTGGTAATGGGGTCGAAGGAGCCGGGATAGACGGCGATATGTTCGCGCATGGCGGTTATTCCTCGGATTCCGGATAGCGGTAAAGGTGGATGCGGGTGATACCGTAGGCGCGTTCATCGACCCGGACCAAAGGCTCAAAGGTATCGAGAAGGCGGTCATTTTTACCCGTTTCGGCGCAGAGGACACCGTTTGGGGCGAGAAAGTGGCCGGCGGCGAGGGTGCGCAGCAGATTCGGCAGAAGATCGCGGCCGTAGGGGGGGTCGAGAAAGATCAGGTCGAAGGGTTTGTCTTTTTCGAGGAGATTCAGGGCACGGGCGGATTCGGCGCGAACCAGGGTGCCCCGATCTTCCAATCCGCAGGCGCTCAGGTTGGTGGGGATGACCTTGGCCGCGTCGCGACCGGCATCGACCAGCCAGGCGTGGGCGGCTCCCCGGCTCAGGGCCTCGATGGCGAGGGCGCCGGTTCCGGCGAAGAGATCGAGCACCTTCATTCCTTCGAGGGGGCCGAGGCGGCTGTAGAGCATGCTGAAGATCGCGCCGCGCACCTTGTCGGGGGTCGGACGGATGGCGTCGCCGGAAAAAGTTGTCAGGCGTTTTCCTTTCGCCGTCCCGCTGATGATGCGCATGCCGAATCCGTCCCCGTGATTAATCCGTTAAAATCTCGTAAGTTCCGGGAAAAACTAGCACGATCTCCCAGCAAGGTCAAGAACTTAGCCGCCTTTGCCCCTTGACAGGGGCCGGAGGGAAGAGGTTTAATAGCGTTTTTTGAATCTTTCCAAGGAGACGGCCATGGAACGTCCCGATCTCGCCCCCTATGCTGCCCGCGCTTCGCAGAGCCGCGGTCGCCGTCATCCCGAACCCTTCAAGGACGACCGTCCGCCCTTCGAGCGGGACCGGGACCGCATCATCCACTGCGCCGCTTTCCGTCGCCTTGAATACAAAACCCAGGTCTTCGTCAATCACGAGGGGGATTACTACCGCACGCGCCTGACCCATTCCCTGGAGGTGGCGCAGATCGGCCGGGGCATCGCCCGACGGCTGTGCCTCAATGAGGATCTGGTCGAAGCGCTTTCTCTAGCCCATGACCTCGGCCATACTCCTTTCGGCCACACCGGCGAGCAGGTGTTGAACCGTCTGATGGCCGATTTCGGCGGGTTCGAACACAATCAGCAATCGTTGCGAGTGGTCGAAGTGCTTGAAGAACGCTATCCGGG
>DIVU01000262.1:0-5045 GCA_002423365.1 Desulfuromonadaceae bacterium UBA6124
GCAATCAGACAATTGCTGCCGGTTGCTCCGAAATGGCTGATATTTCCCTTGCTGGGACTTTAGCCGGCTTGCTTATTTCAGCGCGGGAAGTAGATAATAAGCCAATTCAAATCACGACCGGGGAGGCGACATGGAACGCAATTATTTGTACGACAACACCAAGTTTCTGATGATTTTCCTGGTGGTCTTCGGGCATCTGCTCGAACCGCTGGCGGGGCAGGGGGGGCTGGTTCGGGCTCTTTACATGAGCATCTATTCCTTTCACATGCCGGTCTTTGTGCTGCTTTGCGGTCTGCTGACCAAGCCGAATCCGCAGGGGGATCAGTCGGCGAAAATCATCCAGTCGCTGCTGGTTCCGTTCCTCGCCTTTACCCTGCTCTATGAACTTTTCAACCTACTGACCACCGGCCGCATCAGCCATTACAGCACCGGCTTACAGCCTTACTGGCTGCTGTGGTTCCTGTTCAGCCTCTTCTGCTGGCGGCTTATCGCCCCCTTTTTCATGAAGTTGAAATACCCTCTGCCCGTCGCCTTCGCCCTGGCATTGGCGGCAGGCTATTCCGAGCAGATCGGCTATTTTCTCGGTCTGTCGCGCACCCTCTTTTTCTTCCCTTTTTTCCTCGTCGGCCAGCAGATGGTCGTCTCCGGGTTCGATGTCCCGGCCTGGCGGCAGCGGCTGCCTCGATACCTGCCCATCGCCATTATGGTTTTGAATTTTTCTTTCTTCCTCATCGCCGGCGACCTGTCGGCCCGCTGGCTTTTCGGCAGTGTTTCCTACGCCACGCTTGGGGCCGAAACCTTCGGCGCTTTTGCCCGACTCGGCGTCTATTCGCTCTCCCTGGCCACGGCCGCGGCGGTGCTGTTGCTCATCCCCCAAGAGAAAACCTGGATGTCGGAGCGGGGGGCGAACTCCCTGCATGTCTACGCTTGGCACGGATTTGTGGTGAAGCTCTTTTCGCTGCTCGGACTGTTCGCTTTCGCCGGGAAGTTGCCGCAGGCGCTCGGGGTGGTTCTGTGGTTCCTGGTTGCGATCGGCCTGACCGTCGCCCTTTCCGGCGCGTCGGTAGCGCGATTTACCCAGGGCCGGCTCCTCGATCCCCTCGCTAGGTTGCTTCTGCGCGGGGGACGTTCCTCTTCGGCCGGTTGATCCGGCAAATCTTTTCTGCCCCCTCAATGCATCGAAATGGCGCAACCCTGGTTGCTTTCGCAACTCGGGTTGCGTTGCTTTCAGGGGGTTGTTTAGTGGCATGAAGGAGGAAATTTTCATGATCAGGCGCAGCCTTGGTTGCGCCTTTTTGTTTTGGGGCGGAGGGGGATAGCGCCATGACTTTTAAAAAATGTCAATTATCTCGATGGGTTAAATTATTAGAAAAAACTTGGCATCGGAATTGCCTGTTTTAGAAATCACCAACCTGTGGAAGGTGCCGGTTGGACGCGAGCGAGGGGTCTGTCCATGAATCTCATCGAGAAAACCGTACGTATTGTCGGAACGCGCCGTTTGCACAACGAGATCCTGGCCGAGTTCATCCGCTGTCGACTGGGGGTTGAATGTCAGTTGGCCCCCAGCATCCATGGGGATTCTCTCCCGGGAACCTTGCTGCTGCTCGACTGCCTCGGTGCGGATCGCGAGAGCCTGATTTGCCGATTGCGCCAGGGGCCCTTGTCCGGTTCTTCAGGGGCGCTTTTTGCTTTGTTCAATCTCGGTCGAAATTCGGGTATTGAGAAGGAGGCGCTGGCCGCCGGGGCCAGAGGGCTCTTCTTCGAGGATGATTCGGCGGAAACCCTGCTCAAGGGGATTTTCGTCCTCTTCGCCGGCGAGTTCTGGGTGCCCCGCCGGATTCTGAGCGAATATCTGTTGAGCCGCACGCTGTCCTTCTCTCCGGCGCCGGAGGATACGACCGCCCTGACCCGGCGCGAACGGGAGGTGCTTGGCCTGCTCGCCAACGGGGCCTCCAATGACCAGATCGGTTGTCGTATGTGTATCAGCACCTGCACGGTAAAAACCCATGTTTACAATATCTTTCGCAAAATTCACGTTTCCAGCCGTCTGGAAGCCGCGCTCTGGATCGCGCGCCATGTTTAACGGCTTCCGGGTTTGCCGCGAAAGGGTCGGACTGAGGCGATAAGCGTCGACCCTGAGTTATTTCTGCTTGTCTTGTAATGTGTCGCCCGCGCGGATTTCGCGCGGGCGATCGCTTTTCTACGACTTTGGTATGAGGCGCCGGGTCGAACTCCTACAAAAGTCGTAGTTTTTGAAAGGGAAAATCAGTCCTAAATTCCTACTGTCGCTCGATTGCGAAAAAATCTTTTCAAGAGCTTATTAAAAGTGTACAACCATTCGCTGTGTTTGGTTGGTTTTAATTAATGAAAGGAGCGCAAAAATGAGAAAGATGTTTTTCCTGCGATTATTGTCCCTCATCTGCTGTCTCGGCTTCTTGGCGACTTCGGCCTTCGCCGCCAAGCCGGCACCCGTACCGACGGATTCGGGAACCCTGACCGGTAAGGTGACCATCGCCGGCACCCGCACCGCTATCGTCGGCGCCACCATCACCGTGGTCGGCAGCGCCGGAACCTACAGCGCCGTAACCAACAGCAAGGGGTCCTACACCCTGGCGCCGCTGGCCGGAGGCTACACCGTGACCGCCGCCGCCGCCGGCTACGCCAGTCAGAGTTTTTCCGTCACGATCAAGGCGGGGACGACCACAATTCAGAATTTCGCCCTGTCCACGGCGGTCGTCACCACCGGGGTTCTGAGCGGCACGGTGAGCAACGCCGCGACCGGCGCCGCCCTGGCGGGAGCTATGGTCGCCGCCGATCATGGCGGCTATAGCGCCGTCACCGGCAGCGATGGCAAATACACCCTGACCGTCGCCGCCGGCAGCTATGCTTTGACCGCCTCGGCGGCCGATTTCGTCGCCGCCACGCAAACAGCGGCGGTCGTTGCCGGCGGCACCACGACCACCAACTTCGCCCTGGCGCCAGTGGCCGAAGCCCTTGCGATCAGCTCCCTCAGCGCCACGCCCGATACTTTCGTCGAAGCCGCGACCGCCGGCATTACCCTGAGCGCCGTTGTCGAAGGGTCGCCAAGCCTCTTCGATTGGTCCCAACTTTCCGGGCCGAAAGTGCCTCTGACCGCCCTGAGCGCGACGAGCGCCAGCGCCGATGTGAGCACTCTCGAAGTCGCGGCCGAGGCCGAGCTGGTCTTTCAGCTCACCGTCGGCGACGGCACGGCTTCCGTGAGTAAAACCGTGACCGTAGCCGTGCAACCGGCCGACATGGTGCAGTATCCCGCCGCCAACGTGCAGATCGGTGGTTCTTCCACGGCCGTGGCGCGCTTTCAGTACGCCGGGGCCGAATGGTGTCTGTTCAATCTGGGCACCGCCTTGCGCGCCACTCCGGTTGGGACGGCCAAGGGGGTTTATTATGAACTGACTCTGCCGGCGTTCGCCAACGACATCGAGGTGCTCGCCTACGGCGGCGGCCTCTATGCCCTGGTCGCCACCGGCGAAGCGGGGATCACCGTGGTCAATATCGCCGATCCGGCCGCGATGAGCATCGTCAATGTGCTGCCGGTCAACTTCCTTATGGAGAACGTGACCTTCACCGAAACCGGCGGGGCCATCCTCTATGGCAACACCTTCTCCAGCAGCGCTTCGCCCATTGCCTCCCTGGTCAGCGACGGCGTCAATCTCTACATCGCCAACCACGAATTCGGCCTCCACAAGACTGCTCTCGCCAACGTCTTCGGCGATGTCCGCGAAGCCGACGGCACCTTGATGATCGATCAGGAAGTCTGCACCGTGCAGTATGCCGGCGAACACGGCTGGGGCGGCCCCGTCGATCTGATGCTTTACGGCGGCAAGCTCTTCGCCGGACTCGGCGCCCAGGGGATGGGGATCTTCGATCCGGCGACCCTGGCCCAGGTCGGCCGCTACAACCTCTATACCGACGAAGCCCGCACCGAGGATTATTTCGGCGCCATGGCCATCACCCAAGCCGTCGCCGCCGATGCGACCGGCGATCTCTTTGTCGACGATTTCACCGGCATGCCCGACTATCGCCAGGTCAACTATGAGATCACCGTGGTCATGAAAGGCACCGGCACCGGCGAGCCGACCCCCTGGGCCGACATGGAGCGCAACGGCAAATGGTATTACGAAGCCCTCGGTGTCGACATCGCCCAACAGGGCACCCGTACCATCGCCTACATCGCCTACGCCCTGGGCGGCGTGGTGGCGGTGGACATCACCGGTTTCGAAGGGGCGACCGTTGACAATTTCTTCACCGCTCCCTATCTCGGCTTCTTCCCGGCCGTGCCGTCCAACGGTCCCTATGAAACCCTCTCCGATCCTTCCAGCTTGCTTCCCTACGAAGGCGCCGGGATGCTCAAGGAAGCCGGCGTCAGCGGCGTGGAAGTGCTGGGTGACCGCGTCTACCTGACCGACCACTTCGCCGGTCTGGTCATCCTGAACGGCGCGGCTGCTCCGGAAGCCTGGCACGGCCCGGCCCTGCCCTACAACAACGACACCGACGGCATTCCCAACAACAACGTGCCTTCCTACGAAGACATCACCTCCTACGACATGAGCCCCTGGGATCCGGCGGACAACGAGTCGCTCCCCTGGGCCTACTATCAGGCGCCCTGCGAGCTGGCGACCCGCGAGCTCAACGGCCACGGCTACACCCTGACCCTGATGGATGCTCCCGACGTCACCAGCGCCGGCCAGATCGACGTGCTCGAATGTTCCGGCGCCGGCGGTTTTGTCATGGTCGACGTCACCAATATCGCCGCACCGCTGATGTCCGACCGTTTCGCCATCAGCGTCTATTTCCCGACCACCGATGAAATCGGCGCCGCCGCCGACGGCAGCGCCACCCAGACCATCGCTCTCGGCCACACCGACGGCATCAGCGCCACGGCGGATCACATCTACGTCTCCGACGGCCCCCACGGCGTCAGCGCCTGGAAGATCACCGACGCCGCCGGGTATCCCACCGACGCCGTGCATCTGGTCGCCAACACCCTGCAAGACGAGTATCCCGAA
>DIVU01000262.1:5096-8620 GCA_002423365.1 Desulfuromonadaceae bacterium UBA6124
CTCGGCCAGGTCGGCGCGCCGCTGCTGGTCAAGCTGCACATGGAGGACAGCTTCGAGCACAACGCCGACTGGGGTGTGGTCAAGACCTTCAACTACCAGGATGCCGCCTACGACGTGGAATTCGTCGGCAATCTCGCCTTCGTCGCCGACGGCTCCAACGGCCTCACCGTCTATGATGTGAGCAAGGATCCGACCAACGCCAACAGCGGCTTCTTCGTCGGCAACATCGGCTACAACCAGGGCAGCCCGCTCCTTGGCACCGCCTCGGGAGTCGAGCTGTGGAACGATGCCACCAGCGGTAAGCGCTACGCGGTCATCGCCTCCGGCCCCAACGGCGTCGGCGTGGTCGACGTTACCGACGTCAACGCCATGCGCATCGTCAAGGTGTTCGAACCGATCAAGTACGAAAACGACGAACTCGGCTCGGCCGACGGTCAGGCCATCGACGTCGAGGTGATCGGCGACAAGGCCTATTTCACCTACGACAGCTTCGGTGTGCTTTGCTACGCCATGAGCGATCTGGTCGCGCCGGTTCCCGACGGCGTCGATCCGACCGTGCTGTTCAAGAAGGCGCTGGACGGAACCATCATCTACGATGTCCGCCCCGCGTTTCTCGGCCGCTTCAAGCTGCAAGCGGTGCCGGGTTATGAAGACGTTTCCGGCGGCGCGGTGAAGATGGCCTACACCGAAGTCGGCGGCAAACTGATGCAATACGTCGCCTTCGGCGAGGCCGGACTGGTCAAGATCGACTACAGCGATCCGACCAATCCGCTCTTTGTCGCGATAAAGAACACCGCTTCCGAGTGCGTGGCGGTGGCCGTCGCCAACGGACGGCTCTACGTCGGCGACCACGGCGGGGGGCTGGTGCTCTTCAAGTAGTTGGATAAGCGAAGCGGGGAGTTTGCAAACGCGAGCTCCCCGCGTTCTTTCATGGAAATCCTGGAAACCGTTTAGTCTTTTGCGAAAGCTGTCCATGAAGTTGAAGAGGGAAAGGGGGAAAAAATGAAAAACGCCATGAAATACCCGATTTGCTTGGTAATGACACTTTTGCTGCTTTTGTTCAGCGCCGGCGCTACCTTTGCCGCCAAACCGGCACCCATTCCCACCGGAACCGGCACCCTGACCGGCAAGGTGACCATCGCCGGCACCCGCACCGCCATTGTCGGCGCGACCATCACCGTGGTCGGCAGCGCCGGTACCTATAGCGCCGTGACCAACAGCAAGGGGTCGTACACCCTTACGCCGCTGGCCGGGGGCTACACCGTG
Organism: Desulfuromonadaceae bacterium UBA6124; assembly: GCA_002423365.1. Lineage (GTDB taxonomy): Bacteria > Desulfobacterota > Desulfuromonadia > Desulfuromonadales > Trichloromonadaceae > Trichloromonas. The sequence goes on from DIVU01000262.1 coordinate 6,363, forward strand.
ACCGCCGCCGCCGGTTACGCCGGGCAGAGTGCTTCCGTCACCATCAAGGCGGGGACGACCACGGTGCAGAATTTCGCCCTGTCTAAGGTCGTCGTGACCACCGGGGTGCTCAGCGGTACGGTAACCAACGCCGCGACCGGCGCCGCCCTGGCGGGAGCCACAGTCGCCGCCGATCATGGCAGCTACAGCGCCGTCACCGGCAGCGATGGCAAATATTCGATGACCGTCGCCGCCGGCAGCTACGCGCTGACCGCCTCGGCCGCCGATTTCGTCGCCGCCACGCAAACCGCGGCGGTCGTTGCCGGCGGCACCACGACCACCAACTTCGCCCTGGCGCCGGTGGCCGAAGCCCTTGCGATCAGCTCCCTCAGCGCCACGCCCGATACTTTCGTCGAAGCCGCGACCGCTGGCATTACCCTGAGCGCCGTTGTCGAAGGGTCGCCAAGCCTCTTCGATTGGTCCCAACTTTCCGGGCCGAAAGTGCCTCTGACCGCCCTGAGCGCGACGAGCGCCAGCGCCGATGTGAGCACTCTCGAAGTCGCGGCCGAGGCCGAACTGGTCTTTCAGCTCACCGTCGGCGACGGCACGGCTTCCGTGAGTAAAACCGTGACCGTAGCCGTGCAACCGGCCGACATGGTGCAGTATCCCGCCGCCAACGTGCAGATCGGCGGTTCCACCACCGCGACGGCCCGCTTCCAGTACGCCGGGGCCGAGTGGTGTCTGTTCAATATCGGTACCGCGCTGAAGGCAACCCCGGTGGGGATGGTCAAGGGCGCGGTTTCCGAAGTGATCCTGCCGAACAGCGCCAACGACATCGAAATCCTCAATTACAACGGCCAGGTCTATGCGCTGGTCGCCTGCGGCGGGGCGGGCGTGGTCGTAGTCAATATCAGCAATCCCGCGCTGATGACCCTTGAAAACGTCCTGCCTGTCAACTTCTACATGGACGGCGTCATTTTTGCCGAAGGCGGCGGCTCCATCCTCTACGACAATATTTTCAGCAGCAGCGCGTCGCCGATCGTGGCCCTGGCCAGTGACGGCACCAGTCTCTACCTGGGCAATCATGACTTCGGCATTCACAAAACGGCGCTCGCCAACGTCTTCGGCGACGTGCGCGAGGTCGACGGCACCCTGAAAATCGACCAAGAAATTTGCACCGTGCAGTATGCCGGCGAGCATGGCTGGGGCGGCCCCTTCTCCCTGAAGCTCTATGGCGGCAAGCTCTTTGCCGGTCTGGGCGTTCTCGGCATGGGGATTTTCGATCCGGCGACCCTGGAGCAGGTTGGTCGTTACAACCTCTATACCGATGAGGCCCGGGTCGAGGATTACACCGGCGCCCTGGCCATCAGCCAGGCGGTCGCCGCCGATCCGGCGACCGGCGATCTTTATCTCGACGATTTCACCGGCATGCCCGACTACCGGCAGGTCAACTACGAAATCTCCGTGGTGATGAAGGGTACCGGCACCAGTGATCCGACGCCCTGGGCCGATCTCGAGCGGGAAGCCAAGTGGTATTACGAAATGATCGACGTCGACGTCGCTCAGCAAGGGGAGCGGACCATCGCCTATCTCGCCTTGGGTCTGGGTGGCGTGGCGGCCGTCGATGTCACCGGCTTCGCGCAAGCCTCGCCCGCCGCATTCATGAACGCCCAATATCTGGGTTATTTCCCCGCCGTTCCGGCCAACGGCCCCTATGACACGGGCTCCACGCCATCGAGCCTGCTCCCCTACGAAGGGGCCGGCATGCTCAAAGAGGCGGGCGTAACCGCCGTGCGGATCGAGGGGGACCAACTCTATCTCACCGATCACTTCGCCGGGCTGGTCATTCTCAACGACGCCGACGAGCCCGAGCTGTGGCATGGCGACGCGCCTCCCTACAACAACGACACCGACGGTATTCCCAACAACAACGTGCCGGAATTCGAGGATATTACCTCCTATGACATGTCCCCCTGGGATCCGCTGGACAACGAATCGCTCCCCCGGGCCTACTACCAGGCGCCCAGCCAACTGGCCACCCGCGAGCTCAAGGGGCATGGCTACAGTCTTGAGTTGATGGATGGGATCGATCTGACCGCCCCCGGTCAGGTGGATGTGCTGGAATGTTCGAGCGCCGGCGGCTTTGTGTTCGTCGATGTCACCAATATTGCCGCTCCGGTGATGACCGATCGCTTTGTCATTCAGGTGTATTTCCCCTCCACCGACGAAATCGGCGCCGCCGTCGACGGCAGCGCCACCCAGGCGATCGCCATCGGTCA
>DIVU01000321.1 GCA_002423365.1 Desulfuromonadaceae bacterium UBA6124
CACCATCCACTTCGAAACGGAGGATCTGCAAAACTGGGACAGCGGCCTGCTCACCTTTCTCATCGCCCTGAAAAAGCTCTGCGAGGCCCGGAAGATCGCCTTCGACGACGGGAATCTTCCTGACGGCGCCCGGCGCCTGCTGGCTTTGGCCTCGGCCGTTCCCGAGCAGAAGGCTGCTACCGGACAGGGCCGNNTGCTCGATTTTCTCGGCGAAGTCACCCTTGCCTGCGGCCACCTGATCACTGGGCGGGCGCGCTTCCGCCGTTCCGATCTCTGGGCGATCATGCGCGAATGCGGCGCCGACGCCCTGCCCATCGTCTCCCTCATCAGCGCTCTGGTGGGACTGATCTTCGCCTTCGTCGGGGCGGTGCAGCTCTCCATGTTCGGCGCCGAAATCTATGTCGCCAGTCTGGTCGCCATCGCCGTTGTCCGGGTCATGGGAGCGATCATGACCGGCATCATCATGGCCGGCCGCACCGGCGCCGCCTTTGCCGCCCGCATCGGCACCATGCAGGTCAACGAAGAGATCGACGCCCTCGCCACCCTCGGCATCTCGCCGGTCGATTTCCTCGTTCTGCCCCGCATCATCGCCCTGGTGCTGATGATGCCGCTGCTCTGCCTCTACGCCGATCTGATGGGGATTCTCGGGGGGCTGGCCGTCGGCGTCTTCATGCTCGATCTGAACCTGGGGGAATATCTGGAAATGACCAAGCTGGCGGTGGGGCTCAAGGATTTCTGGATCGGCCTCTTTCACAGCGCCGTCTTCGGCGTGCTGGTTGCCCTCTCCGGCTGCCTGCGCGGGCTGCAATGCGGACGCAGCGCCTCGGCGGTGGGAGATGCCGCGACCTCGGCGGTCGTCACCGGTATCGTCAACATCATCGTGGCGACGGCGGTCATTACCGTCATCTGCAATATTTTGGGGATCTGAGCCATGGCGACGACCGAAACGGCCATCGAAGTGCGGGATCTGACCATGGCCTACGGCAGCCGGGTCATCCAGCGGGATCTGACCTTCAACATCAACCGGGGGGATATCTTCATCATCATGGGCGGCAGCGGCTGCGGTAAGAGCACCCTGCTGCGCCACCTCATCGGCCTGCAACCGCCGGCGAAAGGGAGTATTCATTTCGGCGAAACGGACTTCTGGAATCTGCCTCCCGACGATCGCCAGCGCTTCATGCGCCGTTTCGGAGTGCTCTACCAGAGCGGCGCCCTCTGGAGTTCCATGACCCTGGCGGAAAATATCGCCCTGCCGCTGGAGGAATATACCGACCTGTCCCGGGGGGATATTGCCGATCTGGTCGACCTCAAACTGGCCCTGGTCGGACTGGCCGGCTTTCGCGATTACTATCCCAGCGAAATTAGCGGCGGCATGAAAAAACGCGCCGGACTCGCCCGCGCCATGGCCCTCGACCCCGACATCCTCTTCTTCGACGAACCCTCGGCCGGTCTCGACCCGATCAGTTCGCAGTTGCTTGACGATCTCATTCTCGAACTGCGGGACAGCCTCGGCGCCACGGTGGTGGTCGTCACCCACGAACTGGCGAGCATCTTCGCCATCGGCAACAACTGCGTCTTTCTCGACGCCGGAACCAAGACCATGATCGCCACCGGCGACCCCAAAAAGCTGCGGGACGAATCCGAAGACCCGCTGGTGCGGCGCTTTCTCACCCGGGGCAAAGAAGAAGTAAAGTGATGCGGTTCGCTGCGCTCACCGGCATCCTACCGGATTTATCCATTTAAGTAGGATGCGGTGACGAATGGAACCACATCGTCCTCTCCAGTTACCTGCTATAGATTTCACGAAAGGAGTTTTGTCCCCATGAGCGCAAAAGTCGGCAAAGCCGTCATCGGGGCCTTTGTCCTCGGCGCCCTCGCCCTGGCGGTGGCCGGGGTGGTCCTCTTCGGATCGGGGAAGTTTTTCACCCCGCAGAAGAAATACGTCATGTATTTCGACGGCTCGGTCAAGGGGCTGTCGGTGGGTGCGCCGGTCGTCTTTCGCGGGGTCAAGGTCGGATCGGTCGTCGATATCGTCCTGCAAGGGGATATGGAGGCGATGACCTTCCGCGTACCGGTCATCGTCGAAGTCGACCCGAGCCGGTTTCAGATCACCAATGGCAAACCGTTTTCGGCCGATTACCATCAGGCCTTGATCGACCTGGGGCTGCGCGCCCAGTTGCAGACCCAGAGCCTGGTCACCGGACAGCTCATGGTCTATTTCGACTTTTACCCCGAGCGACCGGTGCGGTTGCTGCCGGATGATACGGGCTACGCCCAAGTTCCGACCATTCCTTCCACCGCCGACGAACTCGCCCAGAAGATCGAAGAATTGCCCCTCAAGCAGCTCGTGGAACGGGCCAACGATCTGGTCGGCGGTCTGGAACGACTGGTTAATTCCGCCGATATCCAGGACGCGCCGCGCCAACTGAATCTGACCATCGCCGAGGCGCGGAATCTGCTGCGGAACATCAGCCGCGAAGTGGAACTGGTTTCCGCTGATGCCCGAGGGACCATCGGGGCAGCGACCGCCACCATCCGCCACGCCGACCGGGTGTTAGAATTCAGGGAGGGGGCGCCGGCGGAATTGGTGCAAAGCCTCAACCAGACCCTGGAGGATGTGCGCAGTTCGCTGGACAAGTTCGACGAAACCCTCGATGCCGTGGCAAATACCGCTTCGGACGAGCGTTCCATCTATCAGCTGCGCACCGCGCTCAAGGATCTGGGGGAAGCCTCCCGAGCTTTCGGCTCTCTGGCCGAGTATCTCGACCGGCACCCCGAAGCCCTGCTCCGCGGGAAAACCCATCTGGAGGAAAAATGAACTCGAAAAGCTCGCTGCTTGCGCCCCTCCTCATCCTGCTGCTCGTCCTGCAACTGAATGCTTGCGGCAAGACCCCCTCGGCGCGCATCTACGCCCTGGCCGCTCTCGCTGAAACCGGCCTGCAAGCGCCCGAGCACTCGCCCCAGGAAACGCGCCGGGTCGTCGCCGTCGGCCCCATCGCCCTGCCCAAATATCTCGACCATTCCACCATCACCACCCGTGAAGGCTCGACCCTCCTCAAGCGTTCGGAACTCGATCGCTGGGGGGGCTCCCTGGAGGACGAAACGAGCCGGGTGCTGGTCGAGAATCTGGAACGACTGCTCCCCGGCGACCGTTTCCTGGTGCTGCCCTGGCTGGAATCGGGGAAAAGCGATTACCGGGTGCAGCTGAACATCACTCGCTTCGATGGCCCGACGGCCGGCCCGGTCGAACTCAAAGCCGCCTGGCTGCTCTTCGGAGACAGCGACAAGGTTTCCATCGCCAGCGGCACGGAAACGATCGCCGAACCTCTTCAGGGCGATGGTTACGGGGCAACGACCGAAGCCATGAGTCGGGCTCTTGCCGATCTGAGTCGGCGGATCGCTCTGGAAATCCAGGCCGTGACACACCACTGACGGCGAGCTTCAGCCGCAACCCGGGACAGGTGAAACATGCTTCCATCTCGCAAAGCTCTTTACCTGGTCCTGCCACTGTTTTTTCTGATGCTGGCCCTGTTTGCTTTCGGTACGGATTCGTCGCATGAACGCATGTTGCGCTTGCTTCAGATTGTCAAACAGGGGTTGAATGCTTTTGAATTCTCGCCTGCCCCTTAAGGAAAGGAACACCATATGGAGCAACGGGTGCTCATGGTCGACGCTGCCACCGGCTTCTACAAAACTAAACGCTACGGCTTCGACCGCTATTTCGGGCCGGTGGATCTCGGCATCCATCTCACCGAGGAATACCGCAGCCTCAACTTCGGCGTCGGCGTCTTCGCCGGGTCGATCTTCCCCGGTTCGAACCGTCTGGTGGTCACCGGCTTTTCCCCCTGCTGGCAGGGCTACTACATCAGCTCCATGGGCGGCGCCGGGCTGGTCTTCGACAACCTCGGCGTCAACATGCTCAGTCTGGTCGGCAAGGCGCCGGTGCCCTCGGTGCTCTACCTGAATCGCAGCCACGGCGAGGAGATAGAGGTCGAGGTCGTTCCCATCGACGCGGAAGGCGTCTGGCGATCGGGCAGGCTCGGCGTCTACGCCCTGACCGATGAAGTCTATCGCCGCTTCAGCGACCGCTACGAAAAGGATCCGCGCATTCTCGCCACCGGCCCCGCCGCCTTGCACACCGACTTCGGCGGCATCATGTCGGTGCCCATCAGCAAGGGGAAAATCAGCCACGTCGACACCTGGGCCGGACGGGGGGGACTGGGCAGCGCCCTGGCGGGGGAGCACGGCATCGTCGCCGTCATCTACGGCGGCACGGTCGTCACCGAGGACTTCCGCGATCATAAGGTCGCCGACGAGTGGTTCAAAAACAAATACGACCAGCGCCTGATGCAGAAGGATCTTGAGGTCACCACCAAGTACCGCTACGACGAAAAGCTCAAAACCGGCGGCACCTTCGGCGTCAACTACGCGACCATGGGCGGGAAAATCCTGGCTTTCAACTACCGCACCATCGACTGGAGCGAGGAGCAGCGCGTCGAGCTGCACCAGAAATTCATCGTCGACCACTATCTGAAACAGTTCAACGACGAGACTATCGCGAACAAACAGCAGGCCACCTGCGGCGAGCCCTGCCCGGCGGTCTGCAAAAAACTCAACGGCATCTACAAGAAGGATTACGAACCCTACCAGACCCTCGGCCCCCTGTGCGGGATTTTCGACCAGCGCGCCGCCGAAAAGCTCAACCGCCACGGCGACGCCATGGGCTTCGACGCCATCTCCCTGGGCGGAGTACTGGCCTGGCTCATGGATTTGCTGGACGCAAAGACCCTGACCCCGGAAGAACTCGGCGTCAGCCGCCTTCCCCGCTGGCAGATGGAAGGCTTCGATCCGGTGGTCGATTCGGCGCACAACGCCGAACTCGCCCTGGAGTTGATCGACGCCATCCTCGAAAAAAGGGGCATCCTCGATTTCGGCGAAGGGGTGCGCAAGTGGAGCCGCATCCACTCCAGCGATAAAGGAAAGGCGCTGCATGATCGTCTGGTCTACATCGCCTTCAGCCGTCGGGGCTGGATAGTCCCCAACCAGTATTGGGTCGCCGGCGCCCTCGCCCCGATGGCGATCATGGGCAAGTACTACATGATCTACAGCCACGACTTCATCCCCCCCCGCACCCTCGGGCGGATGTGCGCGGCGCGGCTGAAGCAGGAACTGATCCTCGACAACCTCGGCATCTGCCGCTTTCACCGGGGCTGGGCGGAAGAGCTGCTGCCCGAGGTCATGGGCACCCTGTACGGCGCCCGGGAACCGTTCCTGCGCGCTATCGAGGTCCTCGCCAGCCGCCTGCACAGCAACAACAGCCCGATTTTCTGGGAGTCGGAGCGGGACATCGACTATCTGCACAGCTTTCTGAAGCGGAAAAAAGAGGTCGACGGGGAAGAACATCCGGAACTGGCGGCGTGGCTGGCGCGCTTTGAACAAGACCGGATGGAGGCGGCCCGGGATTTCTGGTACGACACCCTCAAGGGGATCGATGAAAGCCTGCGGGAATTTTTCTGATTGCCATCCGAGAAAAGCCCTTGCGAGTGAGGAGATGGCCATGATATAGCGATAAAAGATGATCGCCCTGATAGCCTCCTCGCGGAGCTTCAGGGCGTTTTCTCTATCCTTTTCCTCCTTCTGTTTTCAAGCAAAGGTTCGACGAGTCAGGCCAACCCGAAGATTCTCTCTCATCGTGAGTTCTGCCATGCTTCGTTTTGTTCATTCGCTCTTCCGCTGCCCTTCCGATAGGGAGAAGGACCGGATCGCCGCAGCCGTCGAGCAGGCGGTGGAAAACACCGATCCGTGGATCCGCGCCGTGTCCGGCTACAAAAAGAAACTCCGGCCCGCCGCGGAGCGGGCTATCGCCTACCTGGACGAGCAGGTGGAATGCATGGCCCCGGCCTTATCTATGGAACCCTCCGGCTACAGCGACGATCCCCGGCTGCGCGCCTTCTTCATCTCCGCCGGTATGTTACGCAAGGTTCTCGACGGCGACCCCTGTCTTGCGGAATACCGGCAAAGGCAGGGGAACCTCCCCGCCTACGCCCTGCTCTCCATGATCAAGCAGGAAAAGACCGTGTTCGGGGTCGAAATGACCGGGGATGTCATTCTCCACGACGTTGCCCAGATCACGGTAAGCTTCGAAAATCATCATCTGTTCGCTCCTTCCGAGTCCGACACGGCGACCCGCGAGAAAATCAAGGAACTCGCCTTTGAACGACTCTTGCACCTGGCTTTGAAACGCATTGCCCTTCTCAAAACGGAATGCTCCCGCAAAGAGCGGAGAAACGCCCTACTTCAAGCCAATGTGGGCCTTCAGCAGCATCTGCGCCGGGGCATGGACGATCCCCCCCACATCGCCGTCCCCGTGCAGGACATGGCCCAGGCGCAGCTCTGCCGCAGCCTGCCGGAAAATACCCAGGAGGACCGGATTCTCGATGCCTATCTGGAAATCCTCCGCGACGTGCTGATTCGTCCCGAAGACCATCTCTGGATCAGTCAGGAATCGATCATCGTCGACCGCATGGGCATCAAGCGCCGCGAAGTCCAAGGAGACGCCTCCAAAGTCCCCCTCAATATGCTGAGCAACAGCGAAGGGCGCAGCCACGTGGTTTCCCTGGTCACCCTTCCCCGCTAATTCCCTCCTCCCGAATCTCGCCGGGCCGTTTCCAACGGCTCGACGCGATTGCATTCACCGTGGACGGAAAATATTTCGACCACAGGGCCAGCGAACAGAAGATATTCTTGATTACAACGCTTAAAAGTCGTTAAACTTCACACCGGCTTTTTTGCAACAGTCCATTCACCAGGAGGTAAAGATGTCCGACCCCATTCAACCCGAGGAAAATCCTGAAAAAAAGACCTCTGAAAACGTCATTCCCCCGTTCCAGACGGAGAAGGTCATTGCCGACCTGCGTGACATTTTCACCAACGCGACCCTGAAAGGGAAGGAGCAGATTGGTCCCTTGGCGGTAATCACTCTGGTTCTCTTGCTGGTCTGCTGGATCCCCTTCGCGAACATCGCCTTTCTCGCCGGATACATGAGAGCGTTGCTCAAGACCTTGCGGGGCGAGAAGCCCCTGGTCGGCGATCTCTTTTCGGCCTGGGACTGTTTCGCGCAAATGCTGGTCTACGTCGTCATCGTCCTGGTGGTCGTGCTGGTTCTCGGCTATCTGCCGATCATCGGCGCCATCGCCGGCATCCTCATTTCTATCGTCGTCGCTCCGGGCCTCTACGCCGTGGTCGACAAAAAGATGGGGGCGATCGACGCCTTCAAGTGGAGCTTCGAAACGGTCAAGCGGGACATGTTCACCTGGGCGCTGGTCGTCGTCCTGGGCGGAATCCTCTCCAGTATCGGCGCCGCCATCTTCGGCATCGGCCTCATCCTGACCATTCCCTGGGGCAATCTGGCCATTGCCCTGCTCTACGAGCGCAACAAGAACTTTCTCCTGGCGGAACGGGTTTGATGCAAGCTTCCCGTTGACGACACGTCCCTATCCGTAAAAGACAAAGCCCCGGCGGAGATCTGCTCTCCGTCGGGGCTTTTTTGTCCGGAAGCGTCCAAGCGCTTTCCCCCTTTTCCATTTCCTTCAATCTTTGCTATGGTTTAGAAAGGCGTGACGGAGTCTGAACCCTAGGCGCCGCGCCAACCATCCCAAAAAGGGGGAGATTGCATGGGACAATTCGTTACGCCGGCCGCCGCCTGGTGCGCGGAAATCATCGAAATTCTGGGAGTCGGACTGATCACCTTCATGGCGCTTTACGCCCTTTTGCACGCGGCCCTTCGCCTGCGCCGCAACGAGGAGAAGGGAATCATCTTTCAAGAACTCAGGCAAGCCCTTGGGCAAGGCATTCTGTTGGGGCTGGAACTGCTCATCGCCGCCGACATCATCTACACCGTAGCCGTCGATCTGACCTTCGAATCGATCGGCGTGCTCGCCCTCGTCGTCCTCATCCGAACCTTCCTGAGTTTCACCCTGGAAGTGGAACTCACCGGTCGCTGGCCCTGGCAGGGGAATGGCGACTGAGATTTCAAATGACAAGGAGGCGGCGGTGAACTATCCCCTGCTGAAACTGCTCATGGCCCTCGGCCTGCCCCTCGCCGTCTTTCTGGCCGGCGGTTCGTGGATGATGAAGGTGACGGGACGGGGCAACTTCCCCGAAACCGCCGCCCCGGAATCCACCCCCTTGCATTTTCGCTTCGGCGGTTACGACGTCGCCGAGGTTCGCGCTTACTGGGATTGGCTGGGAGCCGACGGACGGCTGGCCGAGCTGCGTTTTCTCGAATTGGACCTGCTTTTCCCGCTCTTTTACGGTGGCGCGATTCTGCTGGGACTTTTTCTGATCTGGGACGCCCTGGGGCGTCCCTTCCCCCGTCGTCGCCTGACGGCACCGGTTTTCGTAAACCTGATCGCGGACTGGACGGAAAACCTGACGCTGCGGCACCAGTTGCGCCGCTTTTTGGACAATGAGCCGATCGAGGAAGGGTGGATCGCCCTTGCCGGCCAGGCCACGACCGTGAAGATTCTCTGCTTCTCTCTCGCCTGGCTGTTGCTGCTGGGGCTGATCCTGCGCTGGTTGCGGCGACTACCGGAAGAGGCCACTCGGTGAACGCCCCCCGATCCCTCTCCATTTATGAAAAAGGCCCCGGTAGATCGAGCTTCCGGGGCCTTTGTTCAACAGGGGGAATGCAGTTACCGACAGGGAATGACCGAGCGGAAACTGTCCTTGGTCCAGATCGACTGGCCGTCGGGCGTTTTTCCGTTTTCTTTCCATTTGTCGTCGATCTGCAGGCAATATGATCCCATACTGACAATTTCCGGCTTCGAATCATCCGGTTTTTCACCGCCGATACGCATCAGTTCGGGATCGGTCGAGGTATAGGTCGGGGTGATGGTCGGCGCGGCGCAGCCCGTCAGGAACCCGGCCATAACCACGTAACCGAAATACTTGCGATACTTGTTCATGATCTCTTTATCTCCTTGGATTGGTCTTTCATTCGGTGGCGCATTTTAACGATGTCACTTCATCGTGTCAAAGGAACATTCTCGATAATTATTGCCGCCGCCCGCCAGACCAGTCATCAGTCCTTCTCGCTATCTTCCTCCTCCTCGGGAGCGGGAAGAACGCCGACGGCGATGGGCAGATACTCGACCTTGAGGATCTCCAGTTCACGCTCCCCCTTGGGCACCACGAAGGTCACCACATCCCCCTCGCGCTTGCCGAGCAGCGCCTTGCCGAGGGGGGAGACCCAGCTGATCACCCCCCGCCCCGGCGCCGTTTCGTCGACGCCGACGATGCTGTAGACCTTCTCCTCCCCTTCCTCATCCACCGTCACCGTTGCCCCGAAGAGGACTTTCACCCCGGCAACTTTCCCCTGCGCCACCGGGTCGATAATCTGTGCCCCCTCCAGACGTTTTGAGAGAAAGCGGATACGGGAATCGAACCGGCGCAATGCACGCTTGGCGTAGTGGTAGTCGGCATTCTCGCTACGGTCGCCGTTGCTTGCAGCCCACTCGGCCGTCTTGGCCATTTCCGGACGTTTCGTATAAAGTAGATCGCGCAATTCCTCACGCATCGCCTCGGCACAGACGGGGGTCATGTAAATGGTCACATTCACTTCTCGCGGTTTGGGGGTTAATTCTGGAGAGGTTAAGTTGCCTTGTGGATTTGCGCCTATCGCGGCAAGGTGAAAAAGAATGTCGTCCCCCGGCCAAGCACGCTTTCCACCCAGACCCGGCCCCGATGGGCTTCGATGATTTTCTTGACCAGATACAGCCCGATACCGAGACCCGGAACAGCGGTATCGGTGCCATCGACGCGATAGAATTTGTCGAAAATATGCTCTTGATGTCCCGGGGCGATCCCGATGCCGGAATCCGCGACCACAACCTGCAAAGAGTCGTCGCTCCATTCGGCCCGGACCGAAATTTCACTTGCCGGGGGCGAAAACTTGACGGCATTGCCCAGAAGATTTTCCAGAACCTGAATGATTTTCCCTTGGTCGACGGAAAGGCACAGCTCTTCTTCGGGCAGCCGGACGGCAAATCGATGGCCGCCGGACTCCCGCTGAAAATGGCCGACAACCTGACGAATCTCCTCAACAATGTTGCATTGACCAAATTCGAGACAGATGATCCGCCCGCTTTCGACGCGACTCACGTCCAGCAGATCGTCGACGATCTTTTCCAGAGCCAGGGATTTGTCATAAATCACCTCCAGAAACTCTCGCCGGCGCGTGGTATCCAATTCGACGTCATCCAGCATCAGCTCCGCATAGCCCTGAATGACCGCCAGCGGCGTCCGCAGCTCATGCGAGGCCGTGGCGATGAATTCGCTTTTGAGCCGATCGCTTTCCAGCAGGCGCAGATCGGCCCGCTTATGTTCGGTGATATCCGTCACGGCGCCGTACAGAACCAGTTCTCCTTCCGCCGATCCCGCTTCGCACCGGCTCTTTTCCTGAACCCAGCGAACCTCTCCCGCATGGGTCACAATTCGGAATTCGATCTCCTTGCTATCGCCGGGGACCAAGGCAAAAAGATAATCGGTCACGGACTTCCGGTCGTCGGGGTGGACCAGCGGCAGCCAGCAGCCCAGGTCAAGGACATCCTGAATACTGTACCCGGAGATAGGGTTGACCGCGCCGGCAATCCATTTTATCCGAAAGGGAGCCGCGCCGTTCCGGGTGCAATAATGCACGTAATCCGAGGTGAGCCCGGTAAATAGACGATAATGCTCCTCCATGGTCTTGCGCTCGGTGATATCGAGCCAGGAGCCGACCAGTTCCTCGATACCCGTCGCCTCGTTCCGCACCCGACGTAGTTCGTCGCGCATCCAGCGATATTCGCCGTCATGGGCGCGGAACCGGTACTCATGAACATAATGGT
>DIVU01000023.1 GCA_002423365.1 Desulfuromonadaceae bacterium UBA6124
GGGGCTGTGGCTGGTCAGGTCGCCGGCCCGGAACTTGCCGGCCAACTCCTGGCGCAACTCCTCGACTTCGGAGAGATCGCGAAAGGTCTCGGCCCCGCCGATTACCTGGCCGTCGGCGTCGCGCAAAACGGCGGTGGAGACGCTGATGGGGATGCGCCGCCCCTCGGCGTCGATGATATAGCCCGCCTTGCCAATGATCGGCTTGCCGTCGCTCAACGTTCGACGCAGGGCGCAATCCTCGCCGCACATGCTGGAGCGGAAGACCTNNTCTTCCCGGGGGACGCCGGTGATCTCCTCGGCGGCGCGATTGAAGGAGGTAATGCGCCACTGATCATCGACGGTAAAAACCCCGTCGGATATGCTCTCGAGAATCGCCTCGGTCGGCGTCGGCGGACTTTTCTTGCTGGCGCTCATCGCGTGGCTCTTTCTTTCGGGTGACAAACAACAATCAACCGTTGCAGCTTTCATTTCTAATCGGAAAATAGCGCCTTGGCAAGAATTGAACTCCGGCAAAGCTTATCCGTGAAGCTATTGCGCAGTTTTTAAATTTATCCCCATAGGTATTCTGATACTATTTTCCCCTCGATGGTTTTCTTCTCCCCCGGGGAGCCGATACGACATGTACAAGCTCAGCTTGAAAACCAAAATGGCGCTGGCCGTCTCGCTATTGTTCCTGGTGTTGATCGTTCTGCTGGCCTGGGGCGCCCTCTCCTTCCAAGAGCAGGCGCTGAAAAAAGCCATCAGCCGCCAGCAGTTTTCCTTGGTTTCATCGCTGGCGGCCAGTATCGACGACAAGCTGGAACTGGCTCATAATGCCCTGATTACCGCGGCGCGCCGAATCCCGCCGGAAGCCCTGCTTGACGGGGATCTGGCCCAAGGTTTCCTCGACGCGCGCATTTCCCTCCATTCCGTCTTCGACAATGGCCTTTTCCTCATTTCCAGCGCCGGAAAGTTGATCGCGGACAGCCCCTTTCTACCCGATCGCAGGGGCCGAGACATGACATCGTTCGAGTTTTTTCAGCGGACGATAGCGACCGGGCGTCCCTATATCTCCGCACCCTATACCTCGGTTCGAGCACCCGGCCACCCCGCCATCTTTCTATCCGCGCCCATCGTCGACAACAACGGGAAAGTCATTGCCATCCTCGGCGGCAGTTTCGACCTCTGGGGGAGCAATTTTCTCAAGGATCTCTCTGCCACCCGCTACGGCGACGCCGAATTTTTCTCCCTGACCGCCCGGGATCGGACCATCATTGTCCATCCCGATCGGAGCAAAATCCTGACCAAGAAACTCCCACCAGCGTCCAACCCACTTTACGAAAAGGCCTTGGGTGGGTTTGAAGGAAGCGGGGAAATCGTCACCGCCCAGGGCGAGCGGATCATTGCCTCGGTGCGGCACCTGCGCGCGACCGGCTGGATTCTGACCGCCGGCTCCCACGCCGCCGAAACCTATGCCTCCATGGAAACGACGCGCCGCTATTTCCTTTTGGCGACGCTGGCCATCACCATCGTGGTCCTGACCATCACTTGGCTGCTGATGAAACGCCTCACCACGCCGCTTACGGTCTTCACCCGCCATGTCGAGGCGCTGCCGGAAACCTTCGGCCGGAACCGCCTGATCAAAATCGATTCCGGTGACGAAATCGGCATCCTGGCGCAAGCCTTCAACCGCATGGTGACAACCCTGGAGATGCAGCAGGCCACCCATACCGCGCGGCTTGAAGCCCTTTTGCGACTGAACGACATGAGCGCTTCCTCGCTCAAGGAAATCGCCGATTTCTCCCTGGAGGAAGCGGTTCGCCTGACCCGGAGTACCATCGGTTATCTGGCCTTCGTCAACGACGATGAATCCGTACTGACCATGTACTCCTGGTCACAAACGGCCATGGAGCAATGCGCCATGGCCGACAAGCCACTGGAATACCCCCTGGCCGACACGGGTCTCTGGGGGGAGGCCGTCCGCCAACGCGGCGCGGTCATCACCAACGATTATGCCGCTCCCGGCCCCGGCAAGAAAGGCTATCCGCAAGGTCATGTGGAGCTGCGGCGCCACATGAACGCCCCGATTTTCGACGGCGAACACATCGTCATTGTCGCCGGGGTCGGCAACAAGGAGGAAGAATACGACGAAACCGACGTTCAGCAGTTGACCCTGCTCATGCAGGGGCTGTGGCGGATCTTTCAACGCAAGCAGGCCGAGGAAGCGCTGCGGGAGGAGAAAGAAAAGTTCTCCCTGGCCTTTCAAACCGTGCCGAGTGTGCTCGTTATCGCCTCCTTGACGGACGGAAGGTACATGGAGGTCAACGAGGCTTTTGAGCGGGTGATGGGCTACCGGCGCGACGAGGTGCTTGGCCGGAGTTCCCTGGATTTCAACATCTGGAACCCGGAAAACCGGGCCAGGGTGCTGCGGATGCTGGCGCAAGGGGAAAAGGTCCGCAATCTGGAAATCGGCTTCAGGAGCAAATCGGGAGCCGAGGTGATCGCGCTTTATTCGGCGGCGGTCATCGAAACCGGCGGGGAACGTTGCCTGTTGAGTCTGGCGAACGATATTACCGATCGCAAAAGAGCCGAAGAGGAACTGCGTCGAAGCGAAGAACGCTACCGTCGCCTCTACAATGAAACACCGGTGATGCTTCATTCCATTGATCCGGAGACGCGGCTACTCAGCGTCAGCAATTATTGGCTGGAAAGCCTCGGCTATAGCCGAGACGAGGTGCTTGGCCGGGCAAGCACCGATTTCCACACCGAAGCGTCCCGGTGTTACGCCGAAGAAGTCGCTTTCCCCGAATTCTTTCGCACCGGGATGTGCACGGACGTCTCCTACCAGCTGGTGAAGAAGAACGGCGAGGTCATGGATGTTCTGCTCTCCGCCACCGCCGAGCGCGACGATAAGGGCGAAATCGTTCGTTCCCTGGCCGTCATGATCGATGTCACCGAACGTAAGCGGGCACAGGAAGAGATCGAGAAATTGAATGCCGATCTGACAACACGAGCGGCCGAACTGGAAAATGCCAACCGGGAAATGGAGGCTTTCAGTTATTCGGTTTCTCACGATCTGCGCACCCCGCTGACGGTCATCAGCGGCTACTGTCAGGTCATCCGGGAGCTTTGCGCCGCGCAACTGAGCGAACAATGCCTTGGCTTTATCCAGGAAATCCAGGATGGGGCCGGGCGCATGAACGAGCTCATCGACACCCTGCTCAGTCTCTGCGGACTGGCACGGCAGGAACTGCACCGGGAGATGATCGATCTCAGTGGGATTGCTCATCAAGTGGCCGCCGAGCTGACATTGACCGCCCTGGAGCGCAGAGTTTCCTTTCAAATCGCCAACGGAATCTCGGTCAACGGCGACGCGAAACTGCTGCGGGTGGTTCTGGAAAACCTCCTCGGCAACGCCTGGAAGTACACCGCTAATCGTGATGAAGCCGTCATTGAATTCGGTCAGGTCGACATCGACGGCAAAGCGGCGTGTTTTGTTCGGGACAACGGAGCCGGTTTCGACATGGCCGCCGCCGACAAGCTGTTCATGCCCTTCCAGCGGCTTCACGCCGACAGTCACTACCAGGGTCACGGCATCGGCCTCGCCACGGTGGAGCGCATCATCCGCCGCCACGGCGGGCGAATCTGGGCGGAAGGGGAGCCGGACAAGGGCGCGACCTTCTGGTTTACCCTCTGACCCGGCAGGCCTTCATCTCTCTTTAGCCACCACGCCCTTGCCTCGGAGAGCGGAGCTCCTCGCTAAGCAAGGGCGGCGGATCTATTTATTTCCCGTCAGCCCCTGCCTGACAAGGTCGACCATAGTCGCCACCGGTGCCCCATTCAGCCGGTATCCCCCCTGTTCATCCCGCCGCAGTTCGCCGTAATTGGGTGCCTCTGTCCGCCGGTCCCGTTCCAGCACGACAAAGACCGCTCCCGGCGGCAGGCCGGGGACCGTGGGGATGCCTTCCGGCGGGGCGAGGTCGCAGAGGCCGGCGACCATGGCGCGGGCGCCGTTCCAGGCGAGGTTTTCCAGGGCCAACCCCAGGGGGGCAAGGCCGCCGGGGGACGGTTCGCTGACGACCAGGGCCTCGCCGGTGAGGCCGAAGCGCAGCGCCGCCTCGCCGAGGAAAGTATTAGAGAGGGTGTAGGCGAAGAGTTGTGGGCTGGCCAGGGCGCCGCCGTTGGGGATGACCGTGGCGAAGTAGTCGCGATCGGTGGCGAGGCAGCCGTAGGCCGTGGCGGCGATCAGGCCGATGGGGCGCTTTTCCCGCCACTCTTCGAGCCCGGCGTCCCGCAAAGCGAAAGTGACGGCGGCGAGGCCGAGACGGGAGAAGGGGTCCATGCGGCCGAAACGGCGGTCGGGCTGAGGGAAAACATCGGCCCGGGAGAGAGTCGGCAGCTCGCCGGGGATAAGGGCGAACGCCCCTCCCTGTCCGCCCCAGCCGAAACCTTGGGCAGTGACCCAGCCGATGCCGGTAATGTGCGCGCTCAGCATGATGGCCTCCCGAGCAGCAGGGTGGCGTTGACCCCGCCGAAACCCGAATTGGTGGAGAGCAGATAATCCCCAGCGATGCTTTGCGCTTCGGCGGCGACTCGGCCGCGTCCGGCCTCCTCCGGCTCGACGAGGCCGACCGTCGGCGGCATGACCCGCCGGGCGAGGCACTCCAGCCCAAAAATGGTCTCGATCGCCCCGGCGGCGCCGAGGGTGTGGCCGACGGCCCCCTTGAGGGACTGGACCGGCAGCGGCCGCTCGCCGAAGACCCGGGCGAAGGCGGTCAGTTCCATGGCGTCGTTGTAGACGGTGCCGGTGCCGTGGGCGCTGATCGCGGCGACCGCCGCCGCCGTCAACGAGGCCTTCACCAGCGCCTCTTCGATGGCCAGCACCAGCCCGCAGCCGTCCCGGGCCGGGGCGGTGATGTGGTTGGCATCGTTGGCGCTCCCCCAACCGGCAATGGTGCCGAGGGCGGTGCGTCCCTCCCGCCGCGCCCGCGCCTCGCTCATGAGCAGCAGCGCTGCCCCCCCTTCGCCGAGGGAGAGGCCGTCGCGCCGGGCATCGAAAGGGCGGCTGGCTTCTTTCGACAAGGCTTGCAGGGAGGAGAAGCCGGAAAAGACGAATTCACTGACCAGGTCGATGCCGACGACCAGTACCGCCTCGGCGGCCCCGGCGGCGATCCAGGCGGCACCCCGGGCCAAAGCCAGGGTCGAGGAGGCGCAGGCGGCGTTGATGTTCAGCCCGGCATCCGCCAAACCGAGCCGGCGGGCGACCAGGGCCGGCAGCGTCCCCGGCAGGACCGCTTCCATCGAGCAAAGCTCCCCGCGCCCGCGCCGCTCCAGAAGATCGATCCCCCCCTTGGTGCTGGCGGTCAGCACCCGGCAGTCGCCGGGGACCAGGGCGAGCTGAACCAGCAGCCTCTCCAGCAGGGGAAGCAGCAGCGATTCCCCGGACTCGGCCGCAAGCCCCGGCACACAGGCAGCCACATGGCTCTGATAACGGCCGGTGGCGAAGCGCTGCAAAGGCGCAACGGCCGTACGTCCGACCAGCAGCCCTTCCCACAGGGGCGGCAGGCCGTCGCCGAAGGCGCTGACCAGGGCCGTATCGACCACGCAGACCCGGTTCACGGCAGCTCTCCGGCGCGCCAGCAGTCGAGAAAGGCCTGCATGAATGGGGGATGGAGCAAGAGCACGTTCTCCGCCGTGTCCATGAGCATCTGCACGGTGTAGCCGCTGGTGGCGAGCCGGCCGTCGCGGTCGCGGATGATGAACTCGTGGTTGAGGCGGGCCGCCTCCGACCAGTGGAGTATCCCCTCGATGGTGAAGGGCTCGCCGAAACGCAGCGGCCGGTGGTAATCGATGTGCATCTTCTTCACCGGCGCCAGCACCCCCTGGCGGTAGATATCGAGATAGCCGATGCCGTACTTTTCGCCGACGGCCACCCGGGCGTCCTCGAAATAGCTGGGGTAACGCCCGTGCCAGACGATCCCCAGGGGATCAACCTCCTCGAACCGGACCACCCGCTCGACGGTCGCCGTAAGTGGCGGCGGATCGCCGGGGCGGGCCGGGAAATACGGCTTTCTCATCCTTCATCCTCCTCGACCAGGGTCATGCAGAAGGCCGCCGCCGGCTCGCCGTCGACCGCCAGCCGCGCCTCCCAGTTCCCCTTGCGCAGACGGCAGGCCACTTGCAGGGGTTCGCCGGGGCGCACCGGGCGCAGAAACTTGGCCCGTTCCAGCTTCGCCAGACGCAATGGCCGCCCGCGCAGCTCCTCGACCAGCACCTGGGCGGCCAGCACCTGCAGGACCGCCGGCAGCACCGGAAAGCCGGGAAAATGCCCGGCGAATCCGGGAAAATCGGCGGGCAGGCAAAAGATCCGCGCGCCTCCCTCCGCTTCCCGTCGCAGCTCCGTTCCCGTCGCCGCGATGGCCCGTTTCATCTCACTCTTCGACACGTTTCACACTTTCCAGCCAGAGGGTCAGGCGATAGCCCGCCCGCCGGTCTTGCAGCAGGATGCCTTCGGGGATCGGCACGCCCGCTGCCTCCCGATACTGATAATAGCCGACCCGCCAGTCGCCGGCGGCCCCCCGGACACGGGTTTCCAGCAACAGCGGCGGCTCGCCGCCGAACAGAAATTCCACCCGCTCCCCGCCCGGCCGGGTCAGTCGATAGTCGCGCTTGCGAATCTCCAACCTGTCGCCGGCGTCGGGGCGCGGCGCCAGGAAGATACGGCGCACGCTCGCCGCCACCGCCTCGGCCAGGCGCGGGTCCTTGGCGAGATCGGGCAAGAGATGATGGACCTCCACTCCGTCGATGGTGACGGTCAGATCGAAGAGCTTGAGGCCCAATCCTTCGAGGGCGACCAGCCGCACCCGGCGCCCGTCGTTGTCGAGTTCGAGAAAGCCTTCCATGGGCAGGCGCAGGCCGCGCAGCTCGAAGAGCCCCGACTGGCGGATGCGCCAGCCGCCCGGAACGGCGCGCCAGTCCGCCGCCAGCAGTTCGGTCGTGGTCAGGATCCGGGTTGGCGGCAGCAGCGGCTTTTCAAAGGGAAGCGAGGCGCAGCCGCCGAAGAGCAGAGCCAGGCAGAGGCCGACAATCCCTTGGCGCAAGCTCATTCTCGCTCTCCCCGCAGCGCCGGAATCACCAGCAGCGCCGCCGGAATGGCCGCGCCGATGCCGATCAGCACCGTCACCCCGATGGAGTGCAGGGCCGGATGGCGGGCCAGGACCAGCACGCCGAAACCGGCCAGGGTGGTCAGGCCCGAGACGAGCACCGACAGATCGACGCCGCCGGCGCCCGCGCCGGTTCCGTTGCCGACCATGAAAATGCCGTAATCGACGCAGAGGCCGATGACCAGTACCGTGGCGACGATGTTGAAGAGGTTGAAGGGGATACCGAGGCCGCCCATGATCCCGAACATCGCCAGCAAACCGGTGACGACCGGCACCAGGGCCAGCAGAATCCGCCGCCGGTCGCGGAAGATGGCGACCACCAGCGCCGACACCAGCAACAGCGAGAGCAGCAGATAGCGGCTGAAGTCCCGCTGAATGGCGGCAGCGACTTCTGTGCCGAAGCCCGTCGGCGAGACGAAATGCACGCCGGCCGGCCGGGCCGGATTCTCGCCGGCGAAGAGTTCCCGGGCCTCGGCGCTGTCCGGCACCAGGGTCAGCACGCCGTTTTTCACCAGCAGGGCGTCGACCAGGGGACCGAGCCCGGCCTGGCGCAGGCTGTCGGACGTGATCGCCGGCGGCGGGGCCGTCAGTCCGGCGTGAAAGGGGGCGAAGGCCTGGGCGGAAAAGCCGAGGCGAGCGCCGGCGGCGTCGAGGGCGGCGAGAATCCGACGACCTTCCTCCCCCGTCCAGAAAGCGCGCCAATTCTCGGCATTTTGCCGCTGGTCGGCGGCCGGCGGCAACAGCGGCGCCAGACTGACAATCGCGGCCTCCGGCAGACGCTCCCGCAGAAAGCGGAAGACCTCCCGATTGCGCGCCAGGGCGGTTTCACTATCGGTATCCTCCACCACCGCCATGGCCTGCCCGCGTGGGTCGCCAAAGGCTTGGCGCAGGTCGTGCTCGGCCCGGCGCAGCTCCTCGGGGATCAGGCTCATGGCCCGAAGTTCGCCGTCGAAACGCAGGTCACCGACAAAGAGCGCGGAAACGGCCAGCAGCGCCAGCCAGAGGGCAACAATGGTCTTGCGCGGCCGCCGTTGACCGCCAGTGAAAAGAGGGAGGCGGAGCGTCCCGCCGGCGGGGGCCGGACGGACCAGGTGCGGCAGGACCACCAGGGACAACAGCAGCGCCGCGACGATCCCGGTCATGGCATAGATCGCCAGTTGCCGTTGCCCCGGCAGGCTTGAAACCAGCATCACCGCGAAGGACGCGAGGGTTGCCAGCGCTCCGCCGGTCACCGGCCCAGCGACTTCGCCGACCAGTTCCGCCCGCTCGCGGCCGCTTCCCCGACAGGCGAAATAGATGTGCATGGCATATTCGTCGGCGATGCCGAGCAGCACCCCGCCGAAACCGAGGGTCACGGCGAAGACCTGGTCGTAAGCGAGGGCGATGACCCCCGAGGCGACCAGCAGAATCGCGGAGGGCACCAGGAATACGAAAACCCCCTGCCAACTGCGTAAAAAGAAGAGATAGATCGCCAGCACCGCCAGGGAGGAGAGGCTCAGCACCCGCATCAGATCGCCCTTGATCGCCGAGGCGTTGGCCAGGGTGTGGCGGTGCCCGCTGACCAGGGTCGCCGTCACCCCGGCGGGGAGGACGGTCCGCGCCTCGTCGAAGGTCGCCAGCAAGCGCTCGGCTCCCTGTGAATCGGTCAGGGAGACGGGCGAGTCGGCGACGATCAGCGCCCCGCGTCCGTCGGCGCTGAGGAAATAGCCGTCGTCGATCCGCGCCTGGCCGATGGGATTGACGAACCGCAGTTTCTCCAGGCCGAAAGCGCGCAAATCGAGGGGATCGCGGCGCACCATCCCCTTCGTCACCCAACCCTCCGGCGAAAGCAGCTGCTGGTAAGCGGTCTCGACCAGGATGTCGATCCGTTCGGGGGTGAGGGTGGCGGCCAGCCGGTTCAGATCGTCGCCGTCCAGCAGATTGGGCAGGTTTGCCGCCAGCCATTCGGGAAGGCGGGCGGTGTCGAGGGACGCCGGGCCGGTCATGACCCGGGTGAAGTAAGGGGGGGCCAGGGCTGCGGCGAGCCGGTCGGCGGAGTCCGATAAAGACGCCGGATCGGAGCCGCGCAGATGAATCAGGACCTTGCGGGCGAAGGGCGCTTCGCGCAGGCGGCGGAAATCGGCGGCGACCTGTGAGAGGTCGTCGGGCAGGAGCGCCTCGATGTCCTCCCGCACCTGCAATTGGCT
This sequence comes from Desulfuromonadaceae bacterium UBA6124, assembly GCA_002423365.1. GTDB lineage: Bacteria > Desulfobacterota > Desulfuromonadia > Desulfuromonadales > Trichloromonadaceae > Trichloromonas. The sequence goes on from DIVU01000023.1 coordinate 9,329, forward strand.
CAATCCGGCCAGTCCGCCCCCGAGCAGCAGCAGGGTGAGAGCGAACAGCAAGGCGCGGCGGGGGGCGAAGTAGCGATAGAGGGCGGCGAAGAGCGAACCGATCATCTCAGAACAGGGCCGGATCGAGGGGCTGGTTGAGGACGGCGGCATCGAAGCGGATCAAGGTGTAATCGCCCCCTTGTTCATGCACCTCGACGCTCGCCACGTGCCGTCCTTTGGCGTCGAAGGCGATGAGCAGATAGTCGAGATACTGCTTGGCCGCCACTTGCCGGGGAACCAGGCGCAGGGTCACTGGCGCCGTCCCGACCAGGGTTAGATGATAGCGCTCTTTCAGCCAGTCGAGATCGACCCGTGCCCAGGCCAGCAGTTGCTCGGCGATCAGCTTCATCCCCGGCTCGCGGCCGAGGTCGAAGGGGACCGGCGCCCCGGCCCGCTGATGCCAGCGCTTGCCGCCGGAACCATTGAGCAGAAAGCCCGAAGCGACCGGCGCGGTCGTCTCCCAGCGCAGCTTATCCGGCCTGGCGAAATAGAAGCGCCCCTGGGAGACCAGGGTTTCGCGAAAGATCTCCAGATGCTTTTCCTGGGTGAAATCGCTGGCGAGGGTTTCGATCCCCGCCGCCGAAACCTTCAGTCCGGCCAGCACCCGTTCGAGCTCCGCATCCTCTTCGGCCCAGGCCGCAAGGGGGAGAAAAACGAAAAGCAGCAGCCACAGCGGCAGCAGATATTTCATGGACCTTCCTTGGGTATCCAGAGTTTCAGGGAGCCGTGGGCGATGCGTTCGGCGCCGCGCCAAACCTCCCCCTCGGCCACGGTGAAATCCTCCACGTCCGCCACCGCCCGCACGGTGACGCGCAGCCGGTCGCCCAAACGCGCCGGCCCTTCGCAGACAAACTCGCGAAAACCGACAAGAAAGCCCTTGCGGATCGGTTCCCCGTCCCGCCGGGCGCCGTAGCCCTTGACCAGGGCGTAGGCCTGGGCCAGGACTTCGGCCAGGGCCACCTCGTCGAGGCACCCCTGGCCGTCGAGCATGGGATTGCCCGCCGCCACCTCGGCCTCGACCACGCCGGAGTCGCCGCCATATTCCACCAGCCGGTCGACCAGGCGCATCGGCAAACGATGCGGCATCAGGGCTTCCGCCGCCAGGGGCAGGGAGAGGTCCATCAGTCCTCCTCCCGCCAATAGACCGCCAGGTCATCGAAGAGCTGGCTGGAGAAGAGCAGCTTGCGGAATTT
>DIVU01000230.1 GCA_002423365.1 Desulfuromonadaceae bacterium UBA6124
ACAAGTTCCTTGCCGGTGCCGCTTTCGCCGGTCACCAGCACCGTGGTCGGCACCGGCGCCAGTTTTTCGAGCAGATCGTAAAGGGCCTGCATCGGGGGACTGGAGCCGACCAGACGGTGAAAGCGGCCGCGCTCGTCGAGGCGGCATTCGAGCTGGTGCAGGCGGGTTTCGTCGCGTACGACCATCACCGCGCCGATCAGCTCGCCGTCGCCTTGGCACAGGGGGGCGGTATTCAGGGTGAAAATACGGGTCGGCCCCTCGCCGCAACGGCATTCGAAGCGGGGGATTTCCACATCGGTTTGCCCATCCATGGCCCGGCGCAGGGCGTCAAGGCAGACGCCGCTGCACTCCTTAGCCTTTTCGGCGAAGTCCCGGCCGAGATGTAAGGGGAAAAATTCGCACAGGGTTGTGGCGGCATCGTTGAATTGAACCACCCGCAGCTCGCGGTCGACGGTAACGATGGCGTCTTTCACGCCGCGAAAGACCGCTTCGATATGGGCTTGAACGCGACGTTTTTCGTCCTGAATGTCCTTGAAGCGCAGGGCCATGCGGGTGACCCGCAGCAGGGTTTGCTGGGTGACCGGTTTGGCGATGTAGTCGTAGGCGCCCAGGCGCAGGGCTTCCGTCGCGGTGTCCAGGGCCGGATAGCCGGTGACCAGCACCACCGGCACTGCGGGATGGTCGGCATGAAAGCGCCGCAGAAAGTCGACGCCGCTGGCCCCGGCGAGGAAGATATCGGAGAAGACCAGGTCGAAAGATTCGCGCCCGGTCAGTTCTAGGGCTTCGTCGAGAGCGGCGGCGGTGACGACCTGATGTCCTTCCTCGCCGAGAAAGGCGGCGAAGGTGAATCGCAGGCTCTCTTCGTCGTCGATGACCAGAATGCGCGCGGACATACTCAGGCTCCCGCTTCGGCGGCGGGGAGTTCGACGACGACCGTCGTTTCTTCCCCGACAACGCTCTCAAGGGTTAATTGTCCCCCGTGATTTTCGATGATGCCGCAACTGATGCTGAGGCCCAGTCCGGTCCCCTGTCCCGGCGGTTTGGTGGTGAAGAAGGGGCTGCGCGCCCGCTCCAGAATCTCCGGGGGGATGCCGGTGCCGGTGTCTCTGAAGACCAGTCGCACCCATCTTTGCCCGTCGATTTTCCGGGAAGATCCGGAAATGTCCAGGTGCTTGTCGGGGTGCGTGCCCGGATATTTTTCATTGAGAGCGTAGCGGGCATTGCTGATCAGGTTGAGAAAGACCTGTTGCAGCTGGTATTTCAACGCGCTCACCGGGGGCAGGTCGATGGGCAGGTCGAGGCGCGGCGCGATGCCGTCCCGCCGCAGTTGGGCACCGGCCAGGGCCAGGCAGTCGTGGAGGGTTTCCGCCAGCGGGATGGGGCGGCGATTTTCCTGCTGGGGACGGGCGAAGCTGAGCAGGCCGCCGACAATGTTGGCGATGCGGTCGCCTTCGTGGATGATGCGCTGGGCGAGATCCCGGTTCTGATTGTCGGCCAGGCGGTTGACCAGCAGCTGGGCGTAATTGATGATGCCGTTGATCGGGTTGTTGATTTCGTGAGCGACTCCGGCGGCCAGCTCCCCCAGGGCCGCCAACTGCGAGGCGCGGATGGCGTCGGCCTGGGTGCGCATCTTTGCCCCGATGTCCTGGCCGAGCAGAAGTACTTGGCGGATCCCCTCGCTTTCGCCGTGGATCGGCAGGGCGCGCAGGGACCAGTGTTGACCGTCGCGGGTGTGGTATTCGATTTCCCGGCTGTTGCCGGTAGCGAAACAGTCCTGGATGGGGCAGGGGGTGCAAGGCGTGGTGCGCCCCTTGAAAAGGGCATGGCAGCGGGTTCCGGCCAGATCGGCGCGGCCGTGGCCGAAGGCCCGGATCGCCGCCGGATTGGCCCATTCGACCAGCAAATCCCACTTGAGTAACAGCAGCGGTTCCGGCACCCCTTCGAAAACGGTGCGGAACTGATGGTAAAGATTCCGGTAACGCTTATCGCTGTTGTGCAGGGCGGCAACAACCAGCCGATGTTCCCGCAGCAGCCGCCATTCCCGTAAGGCCCGCTCCAGGGTCTGGGGCATGGTCGCGAAGGCTTCCGGGGATTTGACGATGTAGTCGAGGGCGCCGGCCTTCATGGCGGCCACCGCCAGGGTTTCGTCGCCGTGGGCGGTCATCACCAGGATCGGCCATGCCCCGTTTTCCGCCGGCGCGGTCAGTTCCTGAAGGGCCAGTCCGTCGGGGAGGTTGAGATCGAGCAGCACCACGTCCGGCGCTTCCTCGGCGCAGGCCAGGCGGTACTCGGCCAGGTTTCCCGCGATTCGCGTCCGTCCGACCGCGCAGGCCCGGCGGATCGCCTCGGCGTGGGCCGGTTCGTCCTCGACGATGAGAATGTTGAGGGACGAAATGAGGGGATCAGTCGGCATAGGGCTTGCGGTTCCAGACCAGCCAGTAGTAACCGAGGGTTTCCATCAGGGTGACGAACTTGCCAAAATCGACGGGCTTGACCAGATAGCTGTTGGCGTGATTGTCATAGGCCCGGGCCATGTCCGTCTCCGCTGCCGAGGTGGTCAGCACCACCACGGGAATACGTATCAGGTCTTTATCCCCCTTGACCGTGCGCAGCACTTCCAGCCCGTCGACCTTGGGCATGCGCAGATCGAGGAGAAAGAGGCCCGGACGCGGGGATTCATTCGGGTCGGCAAAACGTCCCCGGCGATAGAGATAGTCAAGGGCCTCCTGGCCGTCGCGCACATGCATCAGGCGGTTGGCGATGCGGCTGTTTTGCAGGTTGCGCCGCACGATCTCGGCGTGGGCCGGGTCGTCCTCGGCCAGCAGAATCACAATCGGCTCACCATTCATTTTTCGTCCTCTCCTTGTCGATTGAAGACTTCCGGCAGGGTAAAGCGGAAACGACTGCCGGAGCCGTCCCCTGCCGATTCCACCCAGATGCGTCCTTTATACAGTTCAACGATGCGTTTGACCAGAGCCAGGCCGAGTCCGGACCCCGGTGCGGTGGGATCGAGCTGGTTGAAGAGGCCGAAGATCTTTTCCTGGTAGCGGGGATCGATCCCCCGGCCGTTGTCGGCGACGAAGAAGATCGGCCCCTCGGCGGTCGTCTCGACGCCGATCGCGATTTTCGGCGTGCGCTCCGGGTGCCGGTACTTGACGGCGTTGTCGATCAGATTCTGCCAGAGTTCCAGCAGGCGCGCCCGATTCCCCCGCAGCGTCAGTCCCGAAGGAATGATGCGTACCTCCGCCCGCTCCTGGTCGATGGCGCCCAGAACCAGGTCGCGGGCCGTTTCCGCCAATTCGGTGAAGGTGAGCGTCTCGGGGTTCTCTTCGACCCGGCCGACGCGGGAGAGTTCGAGCAGGTCGGAAAGCAGACCGTGCATCTTGTCCGCCGCCCCGTGCATGTAGCCCAGATCCTTTTTCACCTGGTCGGCATCGCCGGCGTTCAGGTCGCTTTCCAGAAAACCGAGGAAGGTCTTCAGGGTGACGAGCGGGCTCTTCAGGTCGTGGCTGACGGTGTAGGTGAAGCGCTCCAGCTCGGCGTTCTTTTCGTCCAGCTCCAGATTCTTGGCGTGGATTTCCTCTTCCCGTTGCCGACGCTCGGCGATTTCCCGACGCAGTTCGAGGGTGCGGCGGCGCACGGTCTGGCGCAGGGTGTAGGACCAGAGCAGGGTGCCGGCCAGTACCAGCAGGACCGGCAGCAGAATCCAGAGAAAACGTTTCAGCACATCGTGAAAATCGGCCTCGGCCGATTCGTAGGCCCCCATCCACTTGGCGTAGAGGGTGCGGTATTCACCGGTCGCCTTGAGATTGGCCAGGCCCTCGGAGAAGAGCGCGATGATCCGGTATTGGCCGTTGGGCGCCGCGTAGGCCATTTCCGGCGAGCGCACGGCATGGTCGGAAACCCGCAGGTTGTCCCAGCCGTGTTTGTCGATCCAGTATAGAGCAGGGATCTTCGCCGTCAGGGCGCAGTCCCCTTCCCCCGCCGCGAGCCGGCGCAGGGTTTCCTCCTGGGTCGGGGCCGTGAGCAGCCGGTCGCCGTATCCCAACTCCCGGGCTACGTCGTGCATGATGTCCCCTTCCATGACCAGGATCGTTTTCCCGGTCAATTCGGAAAGGTTGCGCGGCATGGGGGTGTCGGCGCGAACGACGACGGCATAGTTGACCGCCGCGTGCGCCGGGGAAAACTCGAACTCCTCATCCCGTTCCGGCGAATAGAACATGCTTTGCACCAGGTCGATATCCCCGTTCTTGAGGGCGGTGCGCACCCGTTCCCAGGGGCCGAGGCGAAAGCTGACATCCAGCCCCAACTGGCGGGCGATGGCCCGGGTCAGTTCGACGTTGTAGCCGGTCGGCTCGCCGTTTTCGTCGAGGAATTCATAGGGGGGCATGTCGTGATCGCCACCGACGACGATGCGCGCCCGGCGCACTTGGCCGGCCTCGATGGGGCCGAACCATTTGGCGTGCAGGCTGCGGTAGGTGCCGTTGGCGATGACCAGGGAAAGGCCTTCGTTGAGCACTTCGAGAAGTCTTTTATCCCCCTCGCGCACGGCGAAACAGAAGGACTGCTCGAAGTCTTTAAGGGGTTCTTCAATCATCCGCAGGTTGGTCAAACCCGCCTTTTTGATCAGTTGCAGGGCGACCAGGCGTTGGATGACGACCGCGTCGTGTCGCCCGTCGGCCAGCTCCCGCAGGGCATCCTCAAACGTCTTGGTAGTGACGATGGTCGCCGGGAGTTTGATCCGGCGGAGAAATTCCTCGGCATTGTCGCCGCGCAGCACCGCCACCTCTTTGCCGACGAGGTCATCAAGGGAGCGAATGCCGGTTTCATCCTCGCGGACGACAATGGTGCCGTGCATGGTCAGGTAGGGGAAAGTGAAGTCGTAGAACGGTTCCCGTTCGGGGGTACGCCCCACCAAGGGCAGAACCTGGACTTCCCCCGTGGCGAGCATCTTCTTGACCTGATCCCAGGGGCCGATGCGGAAATCGACCTTGTGCCCCATGGCCTTGAGGCTGGCACGGAGCAGCTCCACGGAAAAGCCGTCGGCCTCCCCCCGCTCGTTGACGATGCAGTAGGGGGGGTAGTCGTCCTCGCTGGCCGCGTGGATGGGGTGTTCCGCCGCTTCCGCCGTGCAGGTGGCATGCGTTACGACGGCCGGGAAGAACATCCAGAGGAGGGCGAGAAGGAAGGTCAATCGTTTCATGAACGGGGTTCCTCGGGTACCTTAAGCGCATCGGGGAGGGTGAAGTGGAAGCAAGTGCCCTGGCCGGGGCCTGCCGATTCGACCCAGATGCGCCCATGGTAGAGTTCGACGATGCGTTTTGCCAGGGCCAACCCCAGGCCGCTTCCGGGACTCTTCGGATTGACCTTCTCGAAGAGGCCGAAGACCTTGCGCTGGTGGCGCGGGTCGATGCCCAGGCCATTGTCGCGGATGAAGAAAATTCGCTCTCCCGCAATGTCTTCCACCCCGAGTTCGACGCGCGGGGCGGCCTGATCCCCCAGGTACTTGACGGCGTTATCGATGAGGTTTTGCCAGAGGCGCTCGAGCCGCAAGCGATCACCGTACAGGCACAGCTCCGGAAGCTCGCTGCGTACCTCCACCCCGCGTTCGGCGATGGACCCGGCCACTGCCGCCAGCGCCGCCTCCACCAGATCGCGCAGTTCGATCCGTGTCGGCGCCTTGTCCAGGCGGCCGATGCGGGACATCTCCAGCAGTTCGTCGAGCAGCCGCTCCATCTTGTCGGCGGCGCCCGCCATGAAATTCATATCTTTTTCCATGTTTTCCCGGCTGCCGGCGCGCTGGTCCTGGCGCAGAAAACCGAGAAAGGTCTTGAAGGTGACGAGCGGGCTCTTCAGGTCGTGGCTGACGCTGTAGATGAAGCGCTCCAGCTCTTCATTGCGCTGCCGCAGCTCCTCGGAGACCCGGCGCAGATGTTCCTCGGCGGCCTTCAGGTCGGTGATATCGAGGACCGTTCCCAGCGAGCGGAGCACCCGCCCGGAGGTGTCGCGCTCGTGCTCGCAACGTCCCAGCACCTGGCGGATTTCGCCGGAGGGGCGCTGGATGCGATGCTCCACTTCGTAGCCTTCGTGACCTTCCCGCAGCGATTCGCGGTAGGCGTGGTTGACCCTTTCCCGGTCCTCGGGATGAACCACTTTGAGAAAGCGTTCGTAGCTGGCGGGTTCCTTTTGTGGGCGAAGACCGATAATGCGCCAGGTTTCATCGGACCAATACAACCGATTGGCGGGAAGTTCCAGTTCCCAGCTGCCGAGGTGGGCCAGGCTTTGCGCCTGTTTCAGTTGGGTCTCGCTCTTTTTCAGCGCCGCCAGGTTGCGGGCGCGGCCGAGATTGTCGGAGAGGATCTTGCCGATGAGCACCGTGGCCAGAGGGTAGATCAACAGCACCGGCGGGCCGATGCGTTTGAGGACATCCAGGGAAAGTGGCCAGGGCAGGGTGAGCATCAGCAACAGCATGGCGCCGTGCACCACCAGGCCGAAGGTCAGCAGCGAGGAAGTGGTGACTTCCCGCTTCAGTTTATCCCGCCGCCGGTAAAAAAAGAGGCCAAGCAGCGCCGAGGCGAGGATGACCGATACGCCGGTCAGGGTGCCCATTCCGCCCATGCCCACGCGCAGGGTAATGGCCATGGCGGCGCTCACGGCCGCCGTGAGCGGGCCGAAAAAGAACCCGCCGAGGCTGATCATCACCGAGCGGCCGTCGAAAATCAGCCCCGGGGCGAGAATCAGCGGATTGAGCATGCCGATCACCGCCACCGCGCCGAAGAGCAACCCCTGCAGCAAGGCTCCCCGGCGCCCGGGAAAACGGTCGCCGATAAAGCCCGAGACGGTGCTCAGGGCGACCAGCAGGGCCAGGTTGTAGGTCAGTTCGATGAGGATCGGCAGCATAGGGTTTCCGGGCGATGTTAAGATGGGTACTTCAGTCGTCGCTTCCCAGGGGCGGTACCCCG
>DIVU01000047.1 GCA_002423365.1 Desulfuromonadaceae bacterium UBA6124
TCTGGTTGTTCCTCGGTTTCCTCGGCTTGGTTGTCGCTACCCAACTGGTTCCCGCCATCATGATGCTGGTCGGCATCGTCCAGGGCGTGGCGGGTAGCAGCGCCGCCGACCAGTCGGTCCGGTAGCCCTTCACAACATAATCACCACCCTAAAAGAGCAACAGCCGAAACGGGTTTCCGCTTCGGCTGTTGCTCTTTTGTCTTTATCGAAGAGGATCAGCTCTCCACTAACGCGAGAACCAACTTCCGTTCAAAGGCCTCTTCGAAGAGATCCCCCTTACTCCGACCGCCGTAAAGCTCCACACCGAGATCGCCGTTCCCCTCCAGCCGCAGCGCGCAGGTTTTGCTCGTCAATTCGGCGGTAATCCGCTTCAGCTTTCCGCTGCGACAGCGATCGAGACCATCGGCCAAGCGCAGAATTCCCGCCAACTGCCGTACAAGTTGTTGGTCCTCGGTACTCAGCAGGGCGAAGTTCTCATGCTTTTTCTTCGGCAGGGATTTGCGGTGGTAGCGGGCCAGGTTGGCGACGATTTCCTGTTCACGGGGGGTAAAGCCAAAGAGCCCGGCATGACGGATGAGGTGATAGGAATGCTTGTGATGCTTGGCGTAATCAATGAAATAGCCGACGTCGTGCAAGAGAGCGGCGGCCTCCAGCAGCTGCCGGGCACGCTCATCGAGACCGTGCAGGGCGGCGGTACCGTCGAAGATCTGCAGAGAGAGATCACGCACCGTTTCGGCATGCCCCTCGTCGCTATGGCAGGAACGGGCAAAATCCTGGACCGCTGTCCGCCAGTCCCGTCGCGCCTCGCGCTTTTCCACCAGACCGAGATCATCCAGACTTTTCAAGATCAAGCCCTCGCGTATGCCGCGCTCGTTGATGCGCAACAGGTTGGCGCCGAAGAAGCGCATCAGTTCATCGACCAGGGTCACACCGGCGATGATGATATCGGCCCGCTCCGGGCTGAGACCGGCGATTTCCCGCCGCTGCCGGGCATCCTTGCGTTCGAGCATAGCCAGCAGATGGACGACCTCGGAACGGAGCACCTCGTAGCCGTGCACCGAGCCGTAGGCTTCCTTGCGCAGGGCCATGGCCATGGCGCCGACGGCGTTGAGGGTGCCGCCCGAGCCGATGAGGCACTGCACGGGAAAATCGGGGGTCGCCAGAGCCGTTTTCAGACTGTGGCGAATATGTTTGCGCAGCCGGACCAGATCCTTCTCCGGAGCGGGATCGCGAGGGAGAAACCGCTCGGTGAGCAGCACCGCGCCCAGTTCCAGGGAATGGATCGCCTCAATGTGCTCGCCCGTCGCCGTCACCATCTCGACACTGCCGCCGCCGATATCGATCATGGCGTAACGACTGCCGGCCATGTCGAAATGATGGCGGGCGCTCAGCGCGGCCAGTTCCGCCTCCTGCTCGCCGTCGATGATTTCGATCCCGATACCGGCTTCCTTCGTCATGGCCGCGACGAACTCCTTGCCATTGGCGGCCTTGCGCACGGCGCTGGTGGCCACGGCGACGAAATGGGCCGCCCCCAGCCCATCGGCGATCTGCTTCATACGCTTGAGGGCCTGGGCCGCCCGCTCCCAGGCGGCGGTCGAGATCGAGCCGCTGGCCGCGAGCCCTTCCCCGAGACGCACCGTCGCCTTTTCGTCGTCAAGCACCCGGTAATCGCCCTTTTTGAGAACTTCAACGACGATGCAACGAATGGAGTTGGTGCCGATATCGAGGGCCGCGAGCCGTCTGCCGGGCGCCTTGCCCTTGGCCGCGTCCCCCCGACTTGGACCCGGACTCATGCCAGAATCCGCTTGAAGGATTTGCGCGCTTTTTTCAATCCTCGCCCCAGTTTTCCGGCCCCGGCCTCGTCCAGCCCCTGCAGGCGCCGAGCAGCACGGGCCAAGCCCTTGCGCGCTCGTTTTCGCCGCGCATCGAGTCGGCTCTCGACCCGCTCCAGCCGATCCAGAAATTTTTTCACTTCCTTTTCGAGCACGGCCTTTTTCTCATTGGAGAGAATCTCGCCCTTGCGCGCGAGAAGACCCTCAGCCAGGTCACGCACTCGCATTCGCAACGTTTCGGCGGCCTGACGCAGCGCCGCGCTCTTATCCGCAACCTCCTCCGCTCGCGGCTCCTGGTTCGCCATCCTTCCCGCCTGTTCAATGATCTCCGGTATGTAACGGGGATTCATCCCCTGAATAGCCGCCAGCTCTTGCGGCGCGGCCTGGGCCAATCGCGCCGGGCTGTCGAGTCCAGCCGCCACCAGTCGTTTCGCCAACACCGCGCCTATCCCCTTGATCCGTTGCAACGGCTTGCCCACTTCCTCACTCATCAAACACCTCCCACAGAAAGATCGCCATGGCCCAAACAGGGCTCGCTAAAGCTTAACTATACCAGCGAGGTTCCGAGAGTATGTTAAAGTTCTATGAGTTTTGTGTAAAAAAAGTCGACAGCACTCTTTCTTCACACATTTATAACAATTTTCTAACAATAACATGGCAAACTTCGTGATGAGCGTTTTTCGGAAAAAAACCGGACGAGCCTTTTTCCCGGAAGGACCATTGCCATGGATACCGCTGAAATCCCTGATCTTCCGCCTGCCCTCGACCCGGTCTCCGAGTCCCTTGTCCTGGCGGCGGAAAAAGGAATAACCACGGAGACCGCCTTGACGACCATCCCTTTCCCGAAAGCGCCCCCGGAACCGCTCAAAGCCCTGCCGGCCCCCTGCGATCTTCAGTCCCACGAGCTTTACCTGAATCGCGAACTCGCCTGGCTGGAGTTCAACCAGCGGGTATTGCACGAAGCGACGGACCGCCGCACCCCTCTGCTGGAACGGATCAAATTCGCCGCCATCGCCGGGTCGAACCTCGACGAATTTTTCATGAAGCGCATTGGCGGGCTGAAACAGCAGGTCGGAGCCGGGGTGCATGAACGCACCGTCGACGGCCGCACCCCCGAGGAGCAGATCGGCGCCTGCTACGCCTTTATCCGCAGGCACCAGCTCGAAAAACAGCGCCTGCTGAAAATCCTCATGCGCAAACTGCGCGACCAGGATATCCAGATCCTGGCCTACGACAAGCTCGACAAAGCCGAACAGGAAAAGGTTCGGGAAGACTATTACGACAACATCTTTCCGCTGGTCACGCCCCAGTCCATCGACCCGGCCCATCCCTTTCCCTTCGTCTCCAACCTCTCCCTCAATCTGCTGGTGACCCTGCGCTACCCCAAAGACCGGGAAACCTCCATGGCCCGGGTCAAGGTGCCGATCAGCGCCGGGGCGCCGCGCTTCTTGCGTATCGGTCGCAAAAACCGCTTCGTCCTCCTCGAAGAGGTGATGGAACAGAACCTCGACATGCTTTTTCCGGGAATGGAGATCCTCCATTGCGACCTCTTTCGGGTGACGCGCAATGCCAACACCGAGAAAGCCGAGGAACACGCCGACGATCTCCTCGCCCTGATCGAGTCGACCCTGCAACAACGCAAGTTCGCCCCCATCGTGCGCCTTGAAGTCCTGCCGGGCATGGATCCGACGTTGCGCGGACGTCTGGCGGCTGAGCTGGGCCTGGACGAGGAGGTCGACGTCTTCATCATCGACGGCATGCTCGGCACGCGGGATCTCTTCGAAATCGCCGCTCTCAACCTCCCCCAGATCAAGGAGGCGCCGCACCACCAGATCACTCCCCCGGCCTTGCAGAATGAACGGAGCATCTTTCACCTGATTCGTGACGCCGGCGCCATTCTCCTGCAACATCCCTACGAATCCTTTTCCACCTCGGTCGAGCGCTTTCTCAAGGAGTCGGCCCACGACCCCAAGGTGCGGGGGATCAAGATGACCCTGTACCGTACGTCGAGCCGCAGCCCGATTCTCGACTACCTGATCCAGGCGGCGCAGAACGGCAAGCAGGTGGCGGTAGTGGTCGAGCTCAAGGCGCGCTTTGACGAAGCGGCCAACATCCGCCTCGCCTCGCGTCTGGAAGAAGCGGGCATCCACGTCACCTACGGCGTGGTCGGGCTGAAAACCCACGCCAAGATCATTCTGGTGGTGCGCAACGACTACAACGGGCTGCGCCGCTACGTGCATATCGGCACCGGCAATTACCATCCGGAAACCTCGCGCCTCTACAGCGACCTGGGACTGCTGCTCTACGACAAGAATATCGGCCGCGACACCACCGAACTCTTCAACTATCTGACCACCGGCTTCAGCCCCAGCCGCCGCTACCAGAAGCTGTTGGTCGCGCCGAAGATGCTCAAACGCGGCCTGCTGGAACGCATCGACCGGGAAATCGCCGGGCACTCGGAGAAAACCCCTGGGCAGATCATTTTCAAGATGAACGCTCTCGACGACGCCGACATCGCCCGCGCCCTCTACCGCGCCTCCCGCGCCGGAGTGCGGATCGATCTCATCATTCGCGACAGCTGCCGGGTGCGGCCGGGGATCGCCGGACTCTCGGAGAACATCCGGGTCATTTCCATTGTCGGCCGGTTTCTCGAACATGCCCGCCTCTATTTCTTCCGCAACGGCGGCGAGGAGGAGTATTTCATCGGCTCGGCCGACGCCATGAAACGCAACCTCGAACATCGCGTCGAAGTGCTGACCCCGGTGGAGAACCCGGGCATCCGCGAGGATTTGCGACAGATGCTGGAAATCCAGCTCAACGACCGGCGCAGCGCCTGGGAACTCATGTCGGACGGCAGTTACAGCCAACGGCGACCACGGAATGCGGAAGAGGCCGTCGGTAGCCAGCAACGCCTGATCGAACTGGCGGAAAAGCGCAATCGCGACGCTTCCCGGCTGCGCAAACGCAAGCCGAAAAGCCTCGGCGGCCGCAACCTGCGATGAGGCACGCCCCAAGGAATGAGGCATGGAATATCTGCTGCCGGAAATACTGACGCCGGCATCCCTGCATGACCAACTGTGCAGCTTCGCCCCCCTCAAAGCGGAACTTCCTCGGGAAGGGTGCCTGTGCTATTTCGACAGCTTCGACTGGCGTCTCTTCCATCAGGGGCTGATCTTGGAGGAAGAAACACTGGATGGGAGCCCAGCTCTGCGTCTACGGCGCCTCGGCAACGGCTCTCTGCTCGGCTCGGTCGTCGGCCACGCCCCGGATTTCGCCGAAGATCTGCCGCCGGGGGCACTCCGTGATACCCTCAAAGAGATTCTGGAGGATCGTCGACTTTTCCCCCTTGCCGGGGTTCAAGGCCTCTTCCAGCGCTTTTCCTTGCTGGATGACCAACAGAAGACGGTGGCGCGGCTGGTCGTCCTGACCCAGGCTATAGGGGCGGATGGTCCCAAAAACCGGTGGCGGCTCTCCCCTCGGCTACGCAGCGAGCCGGTCCGCGGTTATGACCGGGAGTTACGAAAACTCGACCGTTTTTTGCGATCCGGGCTTTGCCTGGAAACAGCGCCCGAGGAACTCTGGCACATTCTCATGGGCGGCGCCGGCCGTTCCCCCGGCGATTACTCCTCAAAACCGGACTTCCGCTTTGATCCCGCGCAACCGGCCGGAGAGGCCATTCGCGCAATTTTTTTGCAACTGCTCGACTCCATGGAACGCAATCTGGACGGCACCATCCGGGATCTCGACAGCGAATTCCTGCACGATTTTCGGGTGGCGATCCGTCGCACCCGGGCCGCTCTCAGTCAATTCAAAGGGTTGATGCCAACGACGGTGGTGGAGCGTTTTCACCCCGAATTCGCCTGGCTCGGCACGATCACCACGCCGGTGCGGGATCTCGACGTTCATCTGCTTGGCTTCGACGGCTACCGCAACCTCCTCCCCCCGAAACAGTCCAGCGATCTTGCGCCCCTGCGCGAACGGCTCATGGCCCACCAGAGGACGGCCCAGCGGCAACTGGCCGAGGAACTGGCCTCGCCGCGCTTCCGGAAAATCCTCGCCGACTGGCGCGCCTGGCTTGCCAAGCCGCCTTTCGTCGATCTTTCCTGGCCGGAGTCGGCCGCTCTCCCCGTGGCGAAGGTGGCGAATGCCCGTATTCGCAGGATTCTGCGCCGCGCCCTGCGCGAAGGCGCCGCCATCGACGACGGCTCTCCCCCGGAAGACCTTCACGAACTGCGCAAGACCTGTAAAAAACTTCGCTATCTTCTGGAGTTTTTCCAAAGTCTTTATCCCCATGATAAAATTTCGGCGCTGATCAGGTCGCTGAAAGAGCTTCAGGACAATCTCGGCGAATTTCAGGATCTCGAAGTGCATGCCCAAGCCCTGCGCGCCATCGCGATGATGCCGACAGCGGAGCCTCCCCTGCCTCCGGAAACCCTGCTCGCCATCGGGCAGCTCATCGAACGGCTGCGGGAGCACCAGCAGCAGGTCCGCACGGAATTCGCCGCCCGTTTCGCCGTCTTCGCCGCGCCGGGGAAGCGTCGCCTGGTTCGCCAACACTTCAGGAAAGAACCTTGAAATCATGAAAATCCTCGCGACCTACAATATCAAAGGGGGCGTGGGCAAGACCGCCGCCGCCATCAATCTCGCCTATTTGGCGGCGCGGGACGGCGCCCGGACCCTGGTCTGGGATCTCGACCCCCAGGGGGCGGCGACCTTTTACTTCCGGATCAAGCCCAAGGTCAAGGGCGGCAGCGAAAAGCTGCTCGGCGGCAAGAACGGCCTGGAATCTTCGATCAAAGGGACGGACTATCCGCAACTTGACCTGTTGCCGGCGGATTTTTCCTACCGCCATCTCGACATCCTCCTCGACTCCGAAAAGAAGCCGACCAAGCGCTTCAAAAAACTGCTCGCGCCCTTGGCCACTTCCTACGATTACATCTTTCTCGACTGTCCCCCCAGCATTTCCCTGGTTTCCGAGGCGGTCTTCCGCGCCGCCGAAATCCTGCTGGTGCCGATCATCCCCACCCCTCTATCACTACGCACCCTCGAACAGATCTATGCTTTCGAGCAGGACGAAGGGTTGGAAGATTTGAAAATCCTCCCCTTTTTCTCCATGGTTGACCGCCGCAAAAGCCTGCATCGGGAGATTGTCGAGAGCCTGCCCCAGCAACGCCCCGAGGTGCTGGAAACGGAAATCCCCTACGCCAGCGAGGTGGAGCAGATGGGCATTCGCCGCCTGCCCCTGGCCGCCTACTCCCCCCACTGCCGGGCTGCTCTCGCCTTCGCCGAGCTTTGGCGGGAAATCCAGGATCATCTGATCAGCTGACGCACCACTCTATTGCGATTTTTTACCGGCTACTGCTCGTAACGGGAGGAACAAACGATGGCCTGCATGAAGGGAAAATCGGAAAACAAGCCGAAGCAGGGACGCTTCCGCTGCGAGCGCTGCGGGGCGGTTTCGAAAAAGGAAGACCACCTCTGCAAGCCCGAGGAATTGACGAAAAAAGCGGTGAAAAAGCTTAAGGCGAAGAAGGAAAAAGCTGCCAAGGACTGAAGTCAGCGCCCCCTCAGTCCTTGTCCAACGCCTGCTCGATGCGCTCGACCAGGGTTTTGAGGATTTTGACCCGGGCGTAACGCTTGCTGTTGGCCTCGACCAGGGTCCAGGGGGCGATTTCGGTGCTGGTGCGCTCGACCATGTCACATACCGCCTCTTCGTAACGGGGCCACTTTTCCCGATTGCGCCAGTCGTCCTCACTGATTTTGAAGTTCTTGAAGGGGGTATTCTCTCGTTCTTTAAAGCGCCGCAACTGCTCGTCTTGGTCGATGGCCAGCCAGAATTTCACCACCAGAGTGCGATTGCGGATCAACTGCTCCTCGAAATCATTGATCTCGCCGTAGGCGCGCATCCAGTCGGCCTCTCTGCAGTAGCCCTCGACCCGCTCCACCAGCACCCGGCCGTACCAGGAGCGATCGAAAATCACCAGGTTGCCCCGCTCGGGCAGATGCCGCCAGAAGCGCCAGAGGTAGGGATGAGCCGATTCCTCATCGGTCGGCGCGGCGATCGGTACCACCTGATAACGCCGGGCGTCGAGCGCCCCCGTCACCCGACGGATACTCCCCCCCTTCCCGGCCGCGTCGTTCCCCTCGAAAACCGCCACCACAGAAATCTCGCCGAACCCCTTTTTGCGGCTCAGTTTGTTGAGCTTCCCCTGCCACTGGGCCAACTGCTCCTCATAATCCTTTTTATCCAGATCCTGGCTCAGATCGAGAATGCGCAGCACGTTGAGGTCATCGATGCGCGGAACGAGGGGCGGCACCGTCACCGCCGGCTGAGCCGGCACCGACTCAACCGCCAAGCGCTGGCGCAACGCACGCAACAAAGCCTCGCCCAGGGTCAGTTCACGGTAGCGGGCATCGTAGCCCTCGATGATCGTCCAGGGCGCCTCCGCCGAACTGGTCTGCCGCAGAGCCCGCTCCGCCACCTGACGGAACTTGCCGTAATGTTTGTAATTGCGCCAGTCCTCCTTGTTCACCCGCCAACTGGTGGCGGGGTCCTTCTCCAGCTTGTCGAAGCGCTTTTTCTGAAGTTTTTCCGACAGATGCAGCCAGAATTTGAGGACCAGGGCGCCTTCGTCCACCAGCATCTTCTCGAAACGGTTGCCGCGCTCCAAAGCCTGATCCAGCTCCGAATTGCCGATGCGGTCGTAAACCCGGTCGCGAATCGCCTCGCTGTAGATCGCGTCGAAAAAAATCCCGATCTTCCCCTTCGGCGGCAGTGCCCGCCAATAGCGCCACATGGGGGGCCGCGCCAGATCGGTCTCGGTCGGCTCGCCAGGGGCGTGGGTCTGGATGTGCCGGGGGTCCATCCACTCGTTGAGGACGTTGACCGTGTCCCCCTTCCCCGCGCCGTCCATGCCGGCGATGATGATGATCACCTCGAAACGGCGAGCTTCCACCAGCTCCAGCTGGGCTTCGAGCAGTTCCTGACGCAGCCGGGTCATTTCCCGGTTATAGCGTTCGGCGTCGAGCACATGACCGAGTTCAGCAGATTCGAACATGACAACCCTCCGGTTTCGGGTAGAATTCTAATTCAGGATTAGAGCATAACAGAAAACGCGGAATATGCGGCACATCGCCCCGGTGAAGATCGATGAGCGCCAGCCGACAATGAAGGTCATTGAGCACCATCACGCCAGCCATTCACCGTGCCCCCAGGAGTAGCCATGAAATTCACTGTGAATCAGAATGACTGCATCGGCTGCGGAGCCTGCGAATCTACCTGTCCCGAAGTTTTTGAGCTGGTCGACGGAAAATCTCAGTGCAAACTCATTGACGTTCCCGCCGACCTGCAAGACTGCGCCCTCTCCGCCGAAGTCGGCTGCCCGGTCCAGGCGATCTCTCACGGCTGACTTTTGCGATGAACTGGATCCAGGTGCTTTGGTTACCGTCCCCGGACAAGAGTGCAATATCGATTTAACCTATGCCTCGCTCGGCTCCTCCTGTTATCGCCGGGTGGGATTATTGGCTCATCCTTTGGGGCTGTAATGTCGTTTGAGCCAGCGGCTGAGGCCGTCGAGGCCGGGGAAGAGGACGCGTTCGGTGATGTTGCCTTGGTCGAGTTTGTCGCGGATCTCCCACTTGAGTTCGGCGGGGATGATGATCTTGCGCCAGATGGCGGGATGATCCTCCAGCCATTGATCGACCGGTTTGTGGGGATCGGACATGATGGAGAAGAAGGCGAACTGGTTGACGATGCGGTCTTCCATGGAGGGCGGCTCGAAGAACATGACGAAATCCTCCATCGCCAGGTTGCCGAGATCCCCCAGGGACCAGATCGATTCGGCCAGCATCTCGACGGTGAAGACGTTGGCCCCTTCCCGCTCGAGGGCGCTGCGCAGGCTGGCCGGGAGCATCTGGTGGGCCTGCACGTAATTGACCGCCCAGATGACGCCGTCGACATCGAATTTCTCGATGTTGGCGGTGGCGAAGTGCATCGCCACAAAGGGGGAATAGGTCCAGTCAAGCAGGCGGGTCGGCAGCCCGAAATGCTGGGCCATGGAGAGCCAGTGCCAGACCGAGTCGCCGCCGGCCACGGAGCGGTGGGCGTATTTCTTGAAATTGCGCAGGATGTGCCGTTCGATATCGACGAAATTGCCGCCGAGGCGGATCAGGCTGGTGAACAGTGGATAGCGGGCATCGGAGAGGCCGCGAAAGGCGTTGCGGGAACGGAAGCGCCCCAGGTGCGGGCTCCACGAGTCGCTGAAGAGCTCATCCTGCAACTCGTTCCAACTGGTAATACGTACCTCGTTGCTCTCCATTTGCTCCCCCTTGTTGTGCTTACGGCAGTCGATAATGAAACAGACAGGCCCCCTGGTCGGGATCGACTTCGGGGAAGTCCTTCCCCGGACTCCCCGTGCCGAGCCGTTCCGCCGTCGGGGCTAGTGATGCAACCAGTCTTTCGATCAGACCCGGAGGCAAACCGGGACCGTTGCGGCAGGCCAAAAACTCCCCACCCGGCGCCAGCAGTTCAGGCAGGCGGCGCAGCAGTTTTGGCCAGTGGAGTTCGGCGGTGAAACTCTTTCCCTGGGTCGCCGGCGGGTCGCAGATGACCAGACCGAAGGGTCCCAACCGCGTCAACTTGCCGAAACTTTTAAAGAGTTCGTGGGGCAGATAACCGACCCGGCGCGGATCGAGGCCGTTGAGCCGGTGATTGAGGCGGCCGAGTTCCAGGGCGCCCCGGTTCATATCGAGATTAACCACCCGGCGCGCGCCGCCGGCTACAGCCGCCACGGAAAAGCCGCAGGTGTAGGCGAAGAGATTGAGCACATCGCGCCCGGCCGCGATTTCACGCACCAGGCGTCGCCCGCCGGCCATATCGGGGAAAAAACCGACGTTCTGCCCCTGCCCCAGGCGCAAGCGATAGCGCAAACCGTCCTCGAGGGCGTCGACCTCGGCGGGAAGTTCGCCGACCAGCACGCGACTGGGGGCGTTGGGCAGAAAGCGTTCCTGCAGCAGCACCGTCGTCGTTCCCGGCACCTCTTCCAGCAGCAGCCCGGCAAGCTCCGCCAGCCACTCCGGCGGTCGCGGCTGATGGAGAATGACCAGGGCCAGGGTTCCATAGCTGTCGATGGTCAGATCCTCAAACCCTGCAAAAGCACGACCGCGGCCGTGCAAGAGGCGCCGGGCCGCGCCGTCGGTGGGCAGGCGGCGGCGGATTTCGTCGCGCACAAGCTCCATCGGGCTACCGTTTCCCGCCCTTCAGATAATCCCCCAACAGACTGCGGCTGTGCTCGTCGTCGTGGCAGTAAACGCAGAGATTTTCCCAGTTGCTGCCGTCGGCGGNNGATGGTTGCCGTCCTTGTGATGGACGGTCAACAGCTGCAGGCTGTCGGCCTCGAACTCCCGGCCGCACTTGGCGCAGATCCAGCCATGCAGCTTGAGGGATTTTTCCCGGTAACTGGTACCGGCCTCCATCTCGCCCTTCATCTTGCGCACCAGCGCATCGGCCTCTTCTTGCGTCTTGACCGTCACCGGCTTGCGTGGTCGAAAGCTTTTGACCATCCCGAAGACCCTCCTCTTACAGATATTTTTCCCGCAACGCCACCTTGTTGACCTTGCCGACGCTGGTCTTGTCGATTGCCTCGACAAAACGCACCTTAAGCAGCACCACTTGTTTGGAGATCATCCCCTTTTCGGTATATTCCTTGACGAAGTTCAGTATCCCCTTTTCCGCCGCTTTTTCCTCCCCCTCTTCCCGGCGCACGACCAGGGCCAGGGGACGTTCCCCCCAACGGTCGTCGGGCTGACCAATTACCGCCACCTCGGCCACCGCCGGACAGTGGGCGATGATGTCCTCCAGTTCGAGGGTGGAAATCCATTCGCCACCGATTTTGATGACATCCTTGGTGCGGTCGGTGATTTTCACATAGCCCCGGGCATCGATATTGGCCACGTCGCTGGTGTGCAACCAGCCCCCGTCCCAGAGTTTTTCCGAGGCGCGATGATCCTTGAGATAGCCCTGGGTCAGCCAGGGGCTCCGCACTACGATCTCGCCCGAGGAACGGCCGTCGTGGCGAACATCCCGGCCCTGTTCATTGACCACCCGCAATTGCACCAAGGGCAGCGGCACTCCGGTTTTACAGCGGATGGCGGCTTGTTCTTCGGCCGAAAGGTCGAACATCTCCGGCGTCAAATGGGCCAGGGTGAGGATGGGACAGGTTTCCGACATGCCGTAACCGGTAAAGATATCGATGCGTTTGCGCATGGCCTCGAGACACAGAGCTCTAGAGAGACCGGCCCCGCCGATGATGACCTTCCACCGGGAAAGGTCGATTTTTTCCGCGAGGGGGGACTTGAGCAGCATGTGCAGGATGGTCGGCACGCAGTGGGAAAAGGTGACCTGCTCCCGGTCGATGAGTTCAAGCAGATGGTCGGGAACGTAGCGGCCGGGATAGACCTGCTTGAGTCCCATCAGGGTCGCGGCATAGGGCAGGCCCCAGGCGTGAACATGAAACATCGGGGTGATCGGCATATAGACATCCTGACGATGCAGGCGCCCTTGGGCGAGGGGTGTAGCCAGGGCCGCCACCACGCCGAGGGTATGCAGCACCAGTTGCCGGTGACTGAAATAGACCCCCTTCGGCAGACCGGTGGTCCCGGTGGTGTAGAAGGTCGTGGCGCGGGTGTTCTCGTCAAAATCGGGGAATTCGAAATGGGTATCCGCCTCGGCGAGCAGCGCTTCGTATTCCCCGCCGAAACGGATGGATGACTGCGGCGGCTGTGCTTCGTCGTTGAGCAGCACATAGCCTTTCAGTGTATCGATCCGCCCTTTGATCTGATCGAGAATTGGCAGGAAATCGCTGTTGATCAGCAGCACATCATCCTCGGCGTGATCGATGGTATAGAGAATCTGCTCGGGGGAGAGGCGGACGTTGATGGTGTGCAGCACGGCGCCGAGCATGGGGACGGCGAAGAAGCACTCCAGATAACGGTGGCTGTCGTAATCCATTACCGCCACCGTATCCCCGGCCTTGACCCCCATGCGGGTGAGGGCGTTGGCCAGTCGACAGATGCGTTCGCGCAGTGTAAGGTAATTGCCGCGCCACTGGTCGCGATAGACGATCTCCTGTTCGGGATTGTTCGCCAGGGGGGCATACAGTAGCTGTTTGATGAGCAGTTGATAGGAATGAGCCGAATCGGTGCGAGGGATCAGGCTGTCGGGCATGAGAACGACCTCCGTCGATGGGATGGATATATTCCGGATACGAAACAGGTCGGCAGAATAACATCGGCAATGACCGACGGAAACAAAAAATCCCTGCCAATTATGTCCCGACGTAAACCCTTCCGCCCGCGCGGGAACCCCCTCCGGCGCCAAAAATCCAGGAGAATCCCATGTTTTTTCGTCTGTTCACCGGCTTTGCACTGCTGCTGACCCTGAGCATTTCCGGCGCCTGCACCCTGCGTCCGGCGTCGCTCGCCGCCCTCCCTCCCACGATCGAACGGATCGCCCTGCTGCCGGTCTTCTTCTCTGGACGCGCCAAGGACCGGTACATGGAGCATCGTGCCGGCCAGGAAATCCTCTGGCAGACCAAACGCCTGCTGGAGATTCGGGGCTATCGGGTGGTCACCGTGGCCGACCCGAGCGGCGGCGGCTGGCTCGCCCCTTTCCGTCCCGAGCTGACCGGCCCCGGCTACTTCCTTGACCTCGCCCCGGAAGAAGCCGACGCCGTGCTGCTGATCCGGGTCGAACATTTCCTCGATGGCGCCCTGCATGGTGGGGGCAACTCCGGAAGTCTCGGCGGCGGTGGGGAGGAACTGGAAATCCACGCCACCGCCGAAATCATCGACCGGCGTAGCGGCGCCCTCCTCTACAGCCGCTACGGCATCGGCCGTTCCCTCGGCGCGGCCCTCGCCGGCGTCCATGAAATGCGTGCCGCCGGCGATCTCGCCCAAGCCCTTTTTTATCCCCTGGCCAATCGCGGCGCCGTGCCGAAAATGGCGAACGATCAGTAAGTATTGGACCGAAGAGGGATATCCGGGTATAATTCCCCAACTTTTCCCCCTCGGACAGGTTTTTTATGAAACTGCGCGCGATTCTCTTTGGTCTCTTCGTCGGTGGCCATGCCCTCCTGCCCCTGCTGGATCTGGAACGACTTTCCCGCATGGTCGCCGGCTCCGTCTACTGGCCGCTGCAAGTCCTCGCCTGGATCAAGCTGCCGGTCTTTGCCGCACCGGTGGTCAACGGCTGGGCCGCGCCCTCCTTTTACGGATGGTTTGTCATCCTCACCCTCTGGGGCACCCTCTGGTGGCTGCTGGCCGGCATCCTCGCCCAGCCTTTTCGCGAAACCACCGACCCAACTCCGACATCGACCCGCGAAGGCAATCCGCTCTTTCGCCTCGTCGCCAACACCCTGGTCAACGGCACCGCTCTGCTCCTCTACGGCATCGGCCTCGCCGCCCCCCTGACCCCGGCGGTGGGACGCGCGACCTTTGTGGAAATCCTGCTGCTGGTCGGCCTCCCCTGCGCCCTGCTGGTGGTCTGTGCCGGCAAAGCCAAAAAACTGGTGAATAAAACCTTCTTCCTGCTGCAAAGCGTGATTCTGGTCGGCTCCGCCATCTATTTCATCTATTTCTGAACAACATTCGTACCGCGAATAAAAAACGGGGACCCGCGGCATTAAAGCCCGGATCCCCGTTTTTTATTCGGCAGGTAAAGAAGCTCGATCAGCAGCCGCAACCGCAGTTGTGGCAGACTGTTTTATTATGATCCTCGGGCTCAATGGTTTCCGGAGCGAAGGCAACCCGGTTGATCCCGCGCTTGAGATCCTCGATCAGATCGCGATTGGGACTGGTGCCGATGATGTGGCCCAGGCAGAGATTGACGAAGCCGTCGCGGGGGGAGCGGAGCCGAATCGAATTCAAGATGTCGCCGTAACCGTTGATGACGATGACCATTTCCGGCTCTTCGTGATGGCGCAAGGTCACGCCGCAACGGGCCAGTTCCTCTTGCGCGCCGGCGAGGAAATCGGCTATGGCGCCCTCGTCGACCTGAAAGTTCCAGTCCTCGCGCGGATTGTAGCGCCCATAGAAAACCACGGTGAGCTCTTTGTTATCCATTCAATCCTCCCGGTTCAGGGGACGAAAAACCAGCCGTTACAATTGATGTATCCAGGAAAGATCTCCGCTCCCCTCGCGCAGGACTTCCACCTGATCACCGATCAGGCTGATGACCGTCGACGGATTCCCCAAGCGGATGCCGCCATCGACCACCAGGTCGAGCTGCCGCCCCAAGGAATCATGGATCAGGGACGGATCGCCGAGCGGTTCTTCCCCGGAGAGATTGGCACTGGTCGTCACCAGCGGATGGCCAAGTTCCCGCACGATGGCCAGGGCGATGTTGTCGTCGGGAATACGGATGCCGACGGTCTTCTGCTTGGTGGTCAGGGTATCGGGAACGATGCGGGTCGCATCCAGAACGAACGTGTAGGGACCGGGAAGATTGCGCTTTAAGGTGCGAAAAGCGAAATTGCTGACCTGGGCGTAGTTGGCGACATCGGAGAGGTCGGCGCAGATGAAGGAAAAGGGCTTGCGGGGGTCGCGCTGCTTGATCTGGTAAATCTGCTTGACCCCTTTTTTATTGAAGATGTCGCAGCCGATACCATAGGTGGTGTCGGTGGGATAGACGATCACCCCCCCCTCGCGGAGACATTCGACGACCCGAGTAATGAGACGTTTCTGCGGGTTTTCGGGATTGATGGCCAGAATCACAGGAAACTCCTCGCGACGGACAATCTGAATGGTCTTTTACCGGGCCAGAATCATAGCACAAGCCCGGCACGGGAAAAAGAGCTAAGATGGCCAACCAACCACGAAGAGCAAGAGCCTTGAGCGGAAATCAGAGCAGATAATTCAGCCGCGGAACTTCTTTGAGAGCGGCATAGATTCCGTGCAACTGCTGGAGATTGTGAAGTCGCACCAGCACTGAAACGGATTGGTGGCGGCCGTCGCTGCTGAGCCGAACCTTCATGGCATCGCCGGCCACGGGAGTCACCGAGGCGACCGCCAGGCGTACCGCCGCGAAGAATTCGCCGTCGTTGGGACCGAAGGCCTTGAAAATATGATCACAAGGGAATTGGATCTCGACGGCGCTAGGGGTTGTCATCAGCGACCCCCGTATGGCCGAACCCGCCGGCATCGCGCGCGGTCGCGGACAGTTCCGAAACTTCGCGCAACAGCGCCCGGCACACCGGCGCGATCAGAAGCTGCGCGATCCGGTCGCCATCAGCGATACGCACGGCATCCTGGCCGTGATTGATGAGGATCACGCTGAATTCCCCCCGATAATCGGCATCGATGGTCCCGGGGCTGTTGACCAGCGTGAGCCCCTGCTTGAGTGCCAGTCCGGAGCGAGGGCGTACCTGCCCCTCAAAGCCCGGCGGGATGGCCAGGGCCAGGCCGGTGGGAATCAGCGCCCGCGCCCCCGGCAAAAGGGTCAGCGGGGCGTCGAGACAGGCGTGAACATCCATGCCCGCCGCATCCTCGGTCATGTAGCGGGGAAGTCGCGCCTGCGCGCGCACGCGGCATATTTCCACCGGAATTTCAACCATGACATCCTTCCAAATTGAACGACTCGCCACCCGGCAACCGGAAGGCCGGGGACCACGAAATGCGCCCCCGG
This sequence comes from Desulfuromonadaceae bacterium UBA6124, assembly GCA_002423365.1. Lineage (GTDB taxonomy): Bacteria > Desulfobacterota > Desulfuromonadia > Desulfuromonadales > Trichloromonadaceae > Trichloromonas. Next base: position 16,513 of record DIVU01000047.1, read on the forward strand.
CCTGTGTCCGGTTCACCCTGTGACAGAGACAGGGGTATGTGGGAATAAATCTCAGCCTTCGGTCGGCAGATTCTCGCCGAGGGCTTCCTTGCGGGAAAGCTTGATCTTGCCCTGTTTGTCGATGCCTATACACTTGACCAGGACCTGATCCCCTTCGTTGATGACATCGGTCACGGCCTTGACACGCTCTTTGGCCAGCTCAGAGACATGCACCAAGCCGTCGGTGCCGGGATAGATTTCGACAAAGGCGCCGAATTCCATGATTTTCCGGACCGTCCCCATATAGAGCTTGCCAACCTCGGCTTCCTGGGTCAGATCGCGGATCATCTTGATGGCCCGCTTGGCCGCCTCGCCATCGGCGG
>DIVU01000034.1:0-2815 GCA_002423365.1 Desulfuromonadaceae bacterium UBA6124
AGGCCGAGGGCCGCGCCCGCCTGATGCCAGGAAAGGTGCAGAGTGGGACCGAGCATGGCGCCCAGGGAGAGGTCCCCGGCCAGGCGCGCCAAGACGATGAGCACGAAGAGCAGGGTCGGTTCGGCCAGGCAGGAAAAGGNNACTTCCCGGGCCGCCCCCATCCCCTCGAAGCTCGAGCCGGTATCGAGGGCGGCGCTGGCGGTGAAAAAGCGCGACAAGCCGAAGAGGTAGACGAAGAGAATCAGATCGCCGTTGAAGGAGACCGGCGCCGGGAGCGCGCCAAAGGGGATGAAGAGTGCGGCCAGGGGGGGGACGGCAAAGCCGATCAGCGGCCCGGCGAGAAANNACCCAGGTGGTCGTTTCGCTCAGCACCATGCCCTTGCGCGCCAGCTTCCACAGGTCGAAGTAGGGTTGCAGCAGGGGCGCGCCCCAGCGGCCGGCGAAGAGCGCCTTGGTCTTACCGATGACCCCGAGCAAGAGCGGGGAAAGAAGAAAAAGCAGCAGCAGGTGTAACAGGGCTTTGCCGATCATGTTCAACCTCGCGACAGGGTGGCCAGGGTCAAGAGCCCGAAGAGGGCCAGGGCCACATATAGAAGGTAAAAACTGGTGCTGCCGTTCTGGATAAGCGCCCGCAGTCGACTAAAGACGCGAATCGCCCCGCGACAGACGGGGATCACCCCCCGGTCGAGGATGGTATCGGGCGTGTGGCAGGAAAATTCCGTGGCGGTGGGGAGCAGCCCTCGGGCTTTCCCCCCGTGCTGGTCCGGGCGCAGTCCCCAGCGAAAGAGGTCGACCAACAGCGCACCAAAAGAGGANNGCAGGGGATAACCGCAGCCCCAGGTTGCCGTCCGCGGTGGCTCCTTGTGCCGGCTCAGGCGCAGAGCACCGGCGGCCGCGGCGAGCAGAAGCAACAGCCCGAGAGCGCTCCAACTCAGGGCGGCGACCGGCGCATGCTCCGTCAGCAGGGTGGCCGGCGTGGCCATTCCCGACCAGAGGGACGCCGCCTGGGCGAGCAGGGGGAGGAGCGCGCCGGGGCAGAGGCCGATACACAGGCAGCAGGCCAGAAGTACGCCCATGGGCCAGAGCATGCTGGCGGGGGCCTCATGGGCCTGGGCGGCGGCGGAGGTGCGGGGCGCCCCGAGAAAGGCGATGCCGAAGACCTTGACGAAACAGGCCAGGGCCAGCCCGCCGATCAGGGCCAGGGCGGGAATGGCGAAGAGGCTCAGGTGCGGGCCCAGGGTCTCGCTGCCCAGGGACTGGAAGAGGCCGAGGTAGATCAGCCATTCGCTGACGAAACCGTTCAACGGCGGCAGGCCGCAGATGGCCACGGCGCCGCCGAGAAAGGCGATGCCGGTCAGCGGCAGGCGGCGCAGGAGCCCGCCGTAGTGCTCGATTTCCCGGGTGCCGGTGGCGTGAATCATCGCTCCGGCGCCGAGAAAGAGCAGGGATTTGAAGAGCCCGTGGTTGATCACATGCAGCAGGGCGCCGGCCAGCCCGAGGATGGTCAAGAGGGGCAGGTCGTAGCTTTTACCGAGGAGCGCGGCACCGAGGCCCATGGCGATGATGCCGATGTTCTCGACGCTGTGATAGGCGAGAAGGCGTTTGATGTCGTGCTGGGCGATGGCGAAGACGACGCCGAGCACCCCGGAAACCACCCCCAGAATCAGGATGGTCGAGCCCCACCAGACCGGTGGCGCGGAGAAAAATCCGCTGACGCGGATCAGGCCGTAAATCCCCGATTTGATCATGACCCCGGAGAGGAAGGAGGAAACGTGACTCGGGGCGGCGGCATGGGCGCCCGGCAGCCAGATGTGCAGAGGCGTCAGGCCGGCCTTGAGGCCGAAACCGAAGAGGGCGAGAAGAAAGATCGCCGAGGCTTGCCCGCTGTTGGCGTCGAGGCCGGCGGGGGTGGGGAAGGCGAAGCTGCCGAAGCTTCGCTCCAGCAGGATGAAGAGGGCGAAGAGGGCGAGGGTGCCGGTGTGGGCGCAGGTCAGGTAGATGAAGCCGGCACGGCGGGTTTCCAGGTGCTTTTCCTCGGTGGTGACGAGGAAGAATCCGGCTAGGGCCATGATTTCCCAGGCGGCCAGAAAGAGCAGGCCGTTGCGGGCGGTCAGCACTAACGTCAGGGAACCGGCGATAAGGCCGTAGAAGAGGCGCAGGCGCCGGCCGGTTTCGGGGTTGGTTCGATGCGGCCAGTAGCCGAGGGCATAGACGGCGCCGAGGGCGCCGATCAAAAAGACGGGAAAGAGGAAACAGGCGGAGATCGGATCGATGGCCAGGGTGAAGACGCCCCCCGGCACGGCCCAGGGGAGGGAGAGACTCGCTTCGGCCGGATGTTTCAGGGCGGCGACCGTTCCCCCCGTTCCCAGCAGGGCTCCGGCCAACAGCAGCACGAGTGCCGTGCGCTCCCCGCCGTTGGCGCAGCCCCGCCAAACGAGACCCGGAACCCCGGAGAAGAGCAGCAGCAACGTGCCCGCCATAAAGACCGTCATGATCATAGGATTCCCTTTTCGACCAGGACTATCCACCCCAGCAGCAGGGCGCAGGTGAGAAAGATATAGAGCAGATAGATGTGCAGCCGCCCCTGCTGCAACCAGCGCAAATGGCTGAAACGCTCGGCGACGGCCCGGAATCCGGGGGCGAACCAGCGGTGCAGGAAGGGATCGAGGGAGCGTTGCGAGAGTTCGGCGGCGGCCGGAAAGAGCTCGCGGGACGCGGGTTTGTGCAGTTCCGGCTGGAGCAGCGCGGGAATCGCCCGGGTCTGGATCATCTCCCCGTAACCGGTGGCGGTATAGGACATGCGCGCTGTCGGCAG
>DIVU01000034.1:2869-8665 GCA_002423365.1 Desulfuromonadaceae bacterium UBA6124
AGGGGGAGCAGCAGGGCCATGGGCCAGAGCATCCAGCGGCTCGCTTCGTGGGCCGCGGCGGCTTCGGGACTGCGCGGCGCGCCGAGCAGGGCGATGCCGATGAGGCGGGTGAAGACCGCCAGCGCCAGACCGCCGACCAGGGCGAGCAGGCCGACCAGCAGCAGCGGCCCGAGGGCATAAAGGGCGGTGCCGGCCGCTCCGGCCTGAAGCAGTCCCCGATAGATCAGCCATTCGCCGACAAAACCGTTAAAAGGGGGGAGGGCGCAGATCGCCAGGGCGCCGCCGATGAGCAGGGCGCCGGTCATCGGCATGCGTTTCAGCATCCCCCCCATGCGGTCGAGATTACGCGTCCCGGCGCTGTGCAAGAGGGCGCCGGCGCCGAGAAACATCAGGCTTTTAAAGAGGGCGTGATTCCAGATATGCAGCAGCCCGCCGGCCATGGCGAGCATGGCGACCGTCGGCAGGTCGCGGGCGGCGGCGAACCAGGAAAGACCGAGGGCGAGAAAGATCAGGCCGATATTTTCCACCGTCGAATAGGCCAGGCAGCGCTTGATATCCTGCTGCAGCGCGGCCAGGGCGATGCCGAAGAGGGCGCCGGCGATCCCCAGAACCATCAGCAACTCGCCCCACCAGGCCGGGGCGGGGGGGAGGAAGCCGACGATGCGCAGAATGCCGTAGATGCCGGTCTTGATCATGACCCCGGACATCAACGCCGAAACGTGGCTCGGCGCGGCGGGATGGGCGTCCGGCAGCCAGACGTGCAGGGGAAAGAGCCCCGCCTTCGAGCCGAAGCCGACCAGCGCGAGCAGGAAGAGGAGGGCGGCGGGGCCGGGGGCCAGCTGCCCCAGGGCCGCGAAGGCGCTGAATTCGGGGGAACCGCTCCAGTGCGTGGCGAAGAGGAAGAGGGCGAAGAGCGCCGCCGCGCCGAGATGGGTCGAGAGCAGATAGAGCCAGGCGGCTTCGCGCACCTCCTTTCTCCGGTGGTCGAAAGCGACCAGAAAGAAGGAAGTCAGGGACATGCACTCCCAGGCGGCGATGAAGAGAACCGCGTTGGCGGCGGTCACCACCAGGATCATGGCGGCGATCAGGAGGGTGTAGAAAAACCAGGCGGCGCCCAAGGGGCGGCTGCCCGCCTGGTCCTTGAGATAGCCGTGACCGTAGATGGCGCAGAGCAGGGCGAGCAGAAGAATTGGGACGAGAAAGAAGGCGGCCAGCGGATCGAGGGTCAGAGTGAAGCTGCCGCCGGGAACCGGCCAGGGGAGACTCAAGGTCTGGGAGCGTTGTTCGAGAAGGGTGCGCCCCGCCGCCGTCAGGCCGAGAAGGGCGGCGATCAGGGTGGCGGCGATGCCGAAGAAGGCCGCGGGTGCCGCTCGCCGCCCGCAGCAGAGGGCGGCGAGTCCGCCGGAAAGCAAAATGAGAAGCGCCGGCAGGATCAGGTTCATGGCCGACTCGCCTCCAGTTCCGTTTCCGCCTGGCGTAGCGCGGCGAGAATTTCCTCGCGGCTCCCCTCTTCGGTAAGAATCTTCTTGAACTGGGGATTTTTCAGGGCGAAGCCCAGTTGTGAAAGGAGGTGCAGATGACTGCGCAGGCTTGGGGCGATGACGGTTAACAGCAGCCGTACCGGCCGCCCATCCAGCGCCTGGAAGTCCACCGGCTGTTCGAGAAAGCAGAGGGTAACGGTCGATCTGGTCAAATGCAGCAGGGCGGGATTGCGGGGGTGGGGGATGGCGATCCCCTCTCCGATGCCGGTCGAGGCGATCCGTTCCCGGGCGAGCAGCACCTGTTGTAGGTGCCCCCGGTCCACTTCTTCGGGCAGCCGCAGGTGCTGGGCGACCTCGGCCAGCACCCGCTCGCGGTTGTCCCCCTCTACCCGGTAGAAGATGCCCCCGGCTTCGAGGGCTTCACTCAGCAGGGGCAGGGGGGCGGCGTCGGACTCGGGCTCGTCGAGCAGTTCAGCGGCGACCCCCATCCTCCGGGAAGTCGCCCATTCGAGCAATTCCGCGCGGTTGAAGCGGTACTGTTCGTGCACCCGGTAGGCCGGTACGACGTCCTGCTTGATCCAGCGGTAAATGGTCTTTTCCGAGACGCTTAACAGTCGGGCCGCGTCTTTTACCGATAAGTTCATTTGTACCCCATGTGTGACATAATGGTCTATCGTTGGACATTTATGGACATTAGTTCTTTCTTCTGGATTTTGTCAAGGGGGATTTTTCCGGCAGGGGGCAGGATTTTTGATAAAAAAAAGCCACCCGGAGGTGGCTGGAGGAAGGGAGAGTTTTATAGTGTAAAGGGTTTTTTAGGGGATGGTGTGCAGCACCTGATGTTCCTGGCTCGTGGTCTGGTGCAGGGCGTCCTGAAAACTCAGGCCCATCGGCTTCATCAGGATGATGGCCATGACCCCGAGAATGAGAAAAGCGGCGCTCCAGTTGAGCAGGGTCGTCAGCCAGGGCCAATCGAGGTCGAGGCGTCTGGTCGTGGCCTTGGTCTCTTCCTCGTCCTCGTCACGGGCGGTGGCGCGCGCGGCCTTGCGCATGAAATGCCCCGAACTCATAAAGATGATGGCCGAGACGACGAACTGGGGCATGACCTCAAGGGGAAGTTTCCCCGAGACGAGCATGACGGCGTAGAAGATCAGGGCGCAAAGCCCGAGGAGAATCATATGCTGGCTGATTTTGGCGTTCATGGCGCCCCCTTGTTCAGATCGATATGATTCAAAATTAACCGCTGTTCTAAAATAAGTCAAGCCCAAAGTCTATGCTGAGGCAGGAGGCATCGTTATCCTTTATGGTATAAAATATTTATACAGCCAGTTAAGAAACCTGGTTCTATTTTTGTCGCGAGAGCAAAAAAAGAAGGCTCCCGAGGGAGCCTTCCGGAGCGACGATGCAGGGCCGGTCTTATTTTTTGACCATGCCCAGGGGGGCGATGGTGCGACCGTAAACTTCGTTGAGAACCTGGGCCAGGCCAGTGTAGATGGCGGAAAGGCCGCAAATGATCCCTTCCCAACCGGCGATGGTTTTGATGGTGTGGTTGCCGGTGGCGTCACCGATGGCGAGCAGGAAAAAGAGAATGGTCAGCGAGCCGAAGACGAACTGCAGGGCGCGGTTGAGACGTAAGGTGCCGATAAAGAGGACGGCGGTGAAGAGGCCCCACATGCTCAGATAGGCGGTCATGGCCGTGGCGTCGGGAGCTTTGCCGAAACCGGTCTGGGGCAGAATGATGAGCGCCACCAGGGTCAGCCAGAAGAGTCCGTAGGAAGTGAAGGCGGTGGCGCCGAAGGTATTGTTCTTCTTCCATTCCATGATGCCGACGATGATCTGGCCAAGGCCACCGTAGAAGATCCCCATGCCGAGGATCATGGCGTCGAGGGGGAAGAACCCGGCGTTGTGCAGATTGAGCAGGACCGTGGTCATGCCAAAGCCGAGCAGGCCCAAGGGGGCGGGATTGGCCGTAGTGTCGTTCAGGGCGAGGGTGTTGCTGGTTTGCGTGGTGGCTGTGCTCATGGGGCGTCTCTCCTTTGGCTGTGGCCTGGGACAATGAATATCGGGGAAGCGGGCCGGTCCCGATGAAAAGCGAAGAAAATGTTACATATGATAATCGTGGGGCGTTAAAAAAGCGGAAAAGCACCCGGAGCCGGCCCTCGACGGTTCCGGGTGCTTTTACCGTTTTTAGGAGTAACGCTCGTCAAATCAGCAAAGCCCGTGCCAGAGCCATGGGAGGGTGTTGTTTTTTTGAATAAGCTTAGTGATTACAAGATATTGTATGAACTTGAGAGGTGGAGGCGAGAGTTCGTTGGTAAAACGCAGTTTTTGCGAAATTGCGAAAAAATCTTGAGAGGGGGGAGTCTTTGAAGAGTTCTCGGTTCCGGCAAAGCTCATTTAAGTAGGCTAATTTGGGATATTTTTCCCGCTTTCGCCAGGATTCCCAAAGCGTTGGAAGCGCTGTTTTGAAAATCGGAAAAATTTCGCATTCGCGCAAAACGGTGCGGGATCAGTGGCGGCGGAAGTTGGCGGGGCGGGAGCTGAAAGGGGACTGGGAAGGGGCTTTTGCGGCCGACGCGGCGGAAGTGCCGCGAAAGGCGTGCAGGGCGGTTGCGGCGCAGGCGAAACCGGTGAGCAGGGCCGCGATTTCAATGGGGCGGTAGCCGGTGGCATGACCGGCGGCCAGCAGGAAGAGGAGCAGGGAGCTGCTGCCGAAGACCCAGGGGAGGGCGCGGTTGACTTGCAGCGAGGCAAGCAGCAGCACGGCTCCAAAGAGACACCAGAGCAACAGATAGGCGGTCAGGGCCGGGGCTCGCGCGGCCCCAGCCGCTGGCAGCAAAAGGGGAAGTGATAGCCAGAAAAAGCCATAGGCGCCGAGGGCCACGGCGCTGAAGTAGCGCTTTTTGACCCATTCGAGAATGCCGACGGTAAATTGCCCGAGCCCTCCGGCGAGAATGGCGAATTTGAAAAGCCATTCGGGCAGGGGGAGAAGTTCGGTCAGACGCAGACTGAAAATCAAGGTGGTCAGTCCGAAGCAGAGTAGTCCCAGGGGGGGGAGGGTGCTGAAGGGGCGCGCCGGAAGGGGCCGGGACGGTTTCGGCGGAACCGGCTTCGCCGCGCGGCCGGGGGAAGTCTCCCCGGGCTCCGGTAACGGTGTCGGCGCTGCCGCCGCCGACCGGGTCGCTGGTTCGGCTTCGCGCTCCATCAGATACTGGTAACGGGGGCAGTCCTCGGGCTGGGTCGAGCAGAACTGGCTGATGATCTTGGCGTCGTGGGGGGAGATGTAGCCGCACCCGACATCGCAGAGATCTTCGTTTTTGCCGTAAAATGGACAGCCCATGGTGTGAGTCCCGAATGCGAAGAACGAATCGCGGTCGTGGAGACGGAAAATGCCTCGCTCAAGTTAGAGCAACCACCGTACCAAACCGGGTGAATAAGGGAAATAAAAGGACTTATATAATAAAAACGGTTGGTTGGATTGACACGCGGGAGGGGAGTGCGTGATTTTCGAAAGGCGGATATTTCGCATTTCTGCGAAGAGATAAATGGGAGGAGGAAGCGCCGGCGGCGAGCAATGAACCTGATGTTTTTGAAAAAATGTTGTAATTATGGATATTTACTTAAATAAGAAAATATACCAGAAAGGATATTTCGGGTTCGCGAAAGCGCCATGGAAAAAATGCCGGTTTTTGCAATCGTGCAAGGAGTTTTTTTACGAATAGTCTTCCTTTTTGATGTCGTATTTTTTGATTTTGCGGTAGATCGTCGCCATATTCATTCCCGCTTCCCTCGCTGCCGATTCGATATTGCCGCCGTTTTTACGCAACAGGCCGATGAGGTAGTTGGTCTCGAAGCGGCCGAGGGCGGCGGAATAACCGTCCCCCTCATTCGCGTCCGCCACCGGCGGCGCGCCGATATCGATGAACTGGGCGAGGACCGGCAGNNTTCCCCGGCCAGCCATAGTCGCAGGCGGACTGAAAGGCTTCGGGGGAGAGCCCGCGGATTTCGGTGCCGAACTTCTCGTTCTGCAGCTTGATGAAATGGGCGGCAAGCAGGGGGATGTCCTTGCGCCGTTCGCGCAGGGGGGGGAGATGCAGATTGACCACGTTCAGCCGATAGTAGAGATCCTCGCGAAAGGTCCCAGCCTTGACCTCGGCGAGCAGGTCCGAGTTGGTGGCGGAGATGATGCGCACGTCGACCTTGATCGGTTTGGTGTCGCCAAGGCGCAGGAATTCCTTCTCCTGCAAGAAGCGCAGCAGGGTCTTCTGCACGTTCATCGGCAGGTTGCCGACCTCGTCGAGAAAGAGGGTGCCGC
>DIVU01000269.1:0-260 GCA_002423365.1 Desulfuromonadaceae bacterium UBA6124
TGATGGCGCTGCCGAAAAAAACCGGGGTCTGGTTACCCTTCAGGTATTCTTCCAGCTCGAAGGGATTGGCCGCCCCTTCGAGCAGCTCGATATCGTGGCGCAACTCCTCGGCCTGGCTGCCGAGCAGTTTATCCAACTGGGGATCGTTGAGGTCGGTGATGCGCAGGACGTCGCCGCCACGGGTTTCCTGCCCGGGGGTGAAGAGCAGCAACTCCTTGCGGTAGAGGTTGTAAGTCCCCTTGAAGCGCTTGCCCATGCCG
>DIVU01000269.1:299-3598 GCA_002423365.1 Desulfuromonadaceae bacterium UBA6124
CCCGGTCGAGCTTGTTGATGAAGGTGATGATGGGGGTGTTGCGCATGCGGCAGACCTCCATCAGCTTGCGGGTCTGGGTCTCGACCCCCTTGGCGCTGTCGATGACCATCAGCGCCGAATCGACGGCGGTGAGCACCCGGTAGGTGTCCTCGGAGAAATCCTGGTGGCCGGGGGTATCGAGCAGGTTGACCTCGTAATCGCGATAGTTGAACTTCATCACCGATGAGGTGACCGAGATGCCGCGCTCCTGCTCCATCGCCATCCAGTCGCTGGTGGCGTGGCGGGCGGCCTTGCGCGCCTTGACCGCCCCGGCCATCTGGATGGCGCCTCCGAAGAGCAGCAGCTTTTCCGTGAGGGTGGTTTTCCCNNCGATCGGGACAAACAAAAAGCGGGCCGCGAGGCCCGTGCAGGGTGAAATAGTACAACAAGCCGGGGCGCGCCGTCAATCGGCGAGATGCCCAAACCCTTCGGAAAACGCGGAGATTGGCGTTGACCACGGGGGGTGCGAAAGGTATCATTGACCACCCGAGAAACTCACCAAGGAGGTCGGCATGGCGGAATTTACTACCCAGGAATTTTATGAACGGCTGGCCGGCATCCGCCTGCGCCGGAAATTTCTCTGGTCGGTCTTTTTCAGTTACATTCCGGTCATCTGGTTCGCCTTGAAGATCGGCGGCGACGGGCTAGCCATCGGCGTCGGCATCTTCTGGCTGATCCTCGCCTCCATCGGCGGGGTGATGGTCAGCTTCAGCCTCTGCCCGCGCTGCGGCAACCGCTTTCACATGAAGGGGCTCTCCACTTCCTGGGGCAGCCAGTGCGTCCACTGCAAACTGAGCCTGAAAGAACGTTCGTGAGGGGTAAGGGATGAGGAGTGAAGGGTAAAGACCTTCTCCTCACACCTCACTCCTAACGCCTCACCTTCCCTCTCCATCACGAGTCCCAACCATGCCTATTCCCCGTTCCAGCGGCGTTCTCCTTCATCCCACTTCACTTCCCGGCCGTTTCGGCATCGGCGAACTGGGCGCTGAGGCCTACGCCTTCGTCGATTTCCTGGCCACCGCCGGGCAGAGCTGGTGGCAGGTTCTCCCCCTCGGCCCCGCCGGCTACGGCAATTCACCCTACAGCGCCTTTTCCGCCTTTGCCGGCAATCCGTTGATGATCTGCCTGGAACGGCTGGTGGAGGCCGGCGATCTGGAACTGGCCGATATCGCCGGCGTCGTCATGGCCGAGGGCGAGGCGCATTTCGGCTTCGTGCAGGGGTTCAAGGAGCGACTGTTGCGCAAGGCCGCCCGGGCTTTTTCGGCTAACGCTACGACACAACGCCGGGATGCCTTCGACACCTTCTGCGCCGAACAGGCGCACTGGCTCGACGACCACGCCATTTTTCAGGCCTTGCGCCGTCATTTCAAGGAAGACTCCTGGAACAAATGGCCTGAGCCGATCCGCTGCCGTACCCAGGACGCCCTGCATCAGTGGGGATCCGAACTGGCCGAAGCAATCCGCTACCACAAATATGTCCAATTCATCTTTTTTGAACAATGGCGAATTCTCAAGGACTACGCCAACCGCCGCGGCATCGGCATCATCGGCGACATCCCCATTTTCGTCGCTTACGACTCGGCCGACGTTTGGGCCAAACACCAGCTCTTTCTCCTTGACGAGGAACGGTCGCCGACGGTCGTCGCCGGCGTGCCTCCCGATTATTTCAGCGAAACCGGGCAGCGTTGGGGCAACCCCCTGTACCGCTGGGAACGAATGGCCGAGAACGGCTTTTCCTGGTGGCTGGACCGGTTTCGCGCCAACCTGCGAATGGCCGATCTAGTGCGCATCGACCACTTTCGGGGGTTCGAAGCCTGCTGGACCATCGAGGCCAGCGAGCCGACCGCCATCCATGGCCGCTGGGAAAAGGTTCCCGGCGAGTTCCTGTTTCATCGCCTGCAACAGGAACTGGGCAACGAACTGCCCCTGATCGCCGAGGACTTGGGGGTGATCACCCCTGAAGTCGAAAAGCTGCGGGACGATTTCGGTTTGCCCGGCATGAAGATCCTGCAATTCGCCTTCGGCGACGCCGACAACCCCTACCTGCCTCACAACCTGACTCGCGACTGCGTGGTTTACACCGGCACCCACGACAACAACACCACGCGCGGCTGGTTCGAAACCGAGACCACGCCCGCCGTGCGCCGGGTGCTGGCGCGCTATCTGGGCCGCGCCCTGACCAAGGACACCGTCGTGCGCGAGTTCATCCGTCTGGCTCTGGCCAGCCCGGCCCGGCACGCCGTCATCCCCGCGCAAGATTTGCTCGACCTGGGCGCGGGCGAGCGCATGAACACCCCCGGCCTGGCCGCCGGAAACTGGGGCTGGCGCGCCCCGCAAAACGCCCTGTGCCTGCGCGGCCCTGGCCGCGCACGGGCGGAGGAACTGCGCGGCCTGTGCGAGCTCTTCGGCAGAACGCTTTTAAACGGCGGCACGCCCCCGGACGTGGCCAGAACGCGCTTTTTTTGCTTCGACCCGTGTTGACAGAAGCCCCGGCGTGTTTATGTAAGCGATGCAACGAACGCCCCGCCAACGTGCGCGGGGCTTTTTATGCGCACACAGGCGACCGCCGAGCTCCCCCCCTTTGAGCTGGCCGCCGCGAGACGACACACACACAACACCTGCGGAGGACGTACAAGATGAAGTTGAAGCCCCTCAATGACCGTGTTCTGGTGAAGCGCCTTGAGTCCGAAGAAGTGACCTCCGGCGGCATCATCATCCCTGACAGCGCCAAAGAAAAGCCCCAGAAGGGCAAGGTCGTGGCCGCCGGTCCCGGCAAGCTGGACGACGCTGGCAAGCTGGTCAAGATGGCCGTGAAGGCGGGCGACGTTGTGCTCTTCACCAAGTACGCTGGCACCGAGATCAAGATCGACGGCGACGAGCACCTGGTGCTGCGCGAGGACGACATCCTCGCCATCGTCGAAAAGTAAGCGGGAAAGCCGGGCGCCTGCGCCCGAAAGAAGCGACAAAACCGGGCGCGTGAGCCGATGTGCGAGCGCCCGTCTGCAACACAAACGCCATAGGGCATAAATTTCAAGGAGTCCGACACAATGGCCAAAGACATCATTTTCGACGCCAAGGCGCGTGAGAAGCTGAAGATCGGCGTGGACAAGCTGGCCAACGCCGTGAAGGTCACCCTCGGCCCCAAGGGCCGCAATGTGGTCATCGACCGCAGCTTCGGCTCCCCGCTCATCACCAAGGACGGCGTCACCGTCGCCAAGGAGATTGAGCTTGAGGACAAGTTCGAGAACATGGGCGCGCAG
>DIVU01000278.1 GCA_002423365.1 Desulfuromonadaceae bacterium UBA6124
GCCAGGGCCGGCCCGCCCTCTGCGAAGGCGGCGCGCAGATCGGCGAGGTGCATGCGCCCACCCGCCAGCTCTCCTTGCGGGAAGGTGGCGACCGTCAAACGATTGGGCGCGGCCTGCAGAGGCAGGGCGCCCTTTTCCAGATGCAGCGGTCCGAGATCGAAGCGGTCGAAGTCGAGCTGACCGGAGCGGGTTTCCGTCTCGGGCAGCAGGGCTCCCTGCTGATAAAGCAGGGGAATGCGGCCGTTGAGCCCGGTGATCTCCAGTTGTGATTCGGGCAGGGCCAAGGCCAGCGCCCGGGGTTCCAGATGTCCGGCCAGGCTGAAGCCGTCCGGCGTCCGGCGCAGCAACAGACCCGCGCCGAGTTGGCCGTCCAGGGCCAGTTCCTTTAAGGGAGAATCGCTTTCCATGAGCGGGGCTCGCAGGTAGCGCTCGAAGGCAGCAGCCAGCGGCGCGCTCTCCAGGGTACCGTTCAACTCCTGGAGTTCGGGGGTGACGAGTCCGGCGAGCTGGACCCGCGCCAGTTCCGGAATCCGCAGGGAGAGTTCCCGTGCCTCCAGGCTTTTGGCCGTCCAGTCCGCGCGGCCAGCCAGTTTCAGCAGGGCTTCGTGGGTGCTCAGGTTGGCGTAGAAGGCGCCATGGAGCAGTTCGCCGACGGTCAGGTACCCGTTGAGATCAAGATCGACGGCGCTCTCCCCCTTCTGGTGACGGATTTCCCCTCGGATTCCGACCTTGCCCCCGCTCAGGCCGCTCAGGCCATCGGCGCTGAGCAACTCCAGGGCGTCGCCCTCCAGGTTGATCAGGCGCACCAAGGTCTGCTTTGGGTCCCGATGAATATCGGCCATGCCCGAGAGACGTCCCGAGCCGAGGTCGGGGGAGCGCAGACGCCCGGCGAAGCGCAGGTCGCGGATGTCCGTGCCGGCGGACTTGTGCCGGAACTCGCCGCTGGCGAAAAGGGCCTCGGCCTCCAGACCGGTCACGGCGAATGCCGCCGCCTTCAGGTCGAAAAGCCCGTTTACCCCCCCCTCGGGGGGAAGGCTCAACTCGCCGCTGCCGGCGACCTCGCGCAGGGTCAGTAAAGCTTCCGGAATGCGTCCGTCACCGGTGAGCGGGACCAGGTCCGCGACGGCGACGGGTTCGAGCCGCCAGCGCCAATGGCTCAGGGTTCCCGCCAGACTGAAAAGGGGGTGTTTGTCCAAGAGCAGGCGCGCCTCGGATTTCAACCGGTCGGGCGGCCCGTGGAGGGAGAGCCAGAGTTGCAGGGGGGCGATGTCAAGCAGATAAGCGTTGTCCCGCCGCGGCAGCGGGCGGCCGGTGAAGTTGGCCTGAACCGCGATCTGTTCGGGGGACCAGGAAAACTTGCCGTCGAGCACCCCGCCGCCGGTCACCTGGCGGCGCAGTTCCGGGTCGAAGCGGGCGAGGAGCGCGCCGCTGTCGGTAAGGATGCAGTCGAAGTCGCCGCTCAGGGTATCGGCGTCGTAGCGGGCGGTGAAGGTGGTGTGCGCCTGCTGTTCCAGGGTGAGGCGCCCTTCGCCTTGCCAGGTATGGTCCTCTTTCCGGAGCAGGCTCAGACTGAAGGCCTCGAAAGTCAGTTTTTGCCCGCCCTGACGGACATCGGCGGCGGGAACCGCTATGCGCACTTCGAGCCCGCCCGACAGAAGGGCCACGGCCAGTTCCGGGTTGACGGCGGTGAAGTCGAACCCTTCGGGAAGGTTCAGGGGAAGATCCAGGGTCTTGGCGACCCGCTCCAGTTCCGCCCGGCTCAGCTGGGGCAGGCGGGCCCGCCCGGCGACGCTGGCCCCGGCACTGTCGAGTTGGAAGCGCAAGGGGGCATCGAGCAGGGGAGTGCCGTCCCAGTCAAAACGACTGATGGTCAGGGCGGGATGCTCTTCCCAGCTCCCTTCCCCGGCAAGAAACAGGGGGAGCCCCGGGTCGTCACCGAGCCGGGCGCTCGCTTCGAAACGGGGGCGGTGGGTGCCGTGCAGGTCGAGGTGTAAATCCCCCAGTTCCCAGCGCTGATCCTCCAGATTCACGGTCAGGGCGCCGTCGCTGATGCGCAGGAGGGCGATTTCGAAAGGAGGGGAGGCGGGGAATCCCGAGGAATCTTCGTTCGCGGGGGGAAGCAGACCGGCCAGTTCGACCCGGGGCTGGTACAGGCGGATGGCGTCGATCCGCCGCAGCCAGAGTCCGGCAAGGCTGAAGCGGATATCCAGTTCCGCGACGTTGATGGTGAAGGCTTCGGGGCGGGTGATGGCCAGTTCCGCGATCGTCAGGCGGGATGACGAGAGCTCCATGCGGGCGAGGCGGACCTCCCCTTCGAGGGCGTACTCGACGAGCCGGATCAGGGCCGGACGCAGGACGTGCCCGGCGAGGTAATCGGTCAGCTTCCAACCGGCCACGGACTGGGCAACGGAAAGCGTAAGCAACAGCCCCAGGAGATGTCGAAGAAAGAGCAGCGTCATCGGCCCGTAGCGGATAAAGGGGAATAAGTTGAATTATTAACGGATTCGTCCCGTAGAGCCAGAAAATTCCTGGTCTTCGAAAAAAAAGTGTCGGCCAAGGGCCGCGGCCGTCACTCCCCGCCTTTCAGCGCTTGAGCTGATAGCGGCGGACGTTGGCGTTATGCTCGGCGAGGGTTTTGGCGAAGATGTGGGTGCCGTCCCCTTTGGCGACAAAATAATAATAGTCGCTTTGGGTGGGAAAGGCCACGGCGCGCAGGGCCTCTTCCCCGGGGTTGGCGATGGGGCCGATGGGCAGGCCGGGGATGCGGTAGGTGTTATAGGGGGTGGTGGTTTGCAGATGTCGGCGGGTCAAGTTGCCGTCGAAGGCATCGATGCCGTAGATCACCGTCGGGTCGGCTTGCAGCGGCGTCCCCACCGTCAGGCGGTTGTGAAAGACCGAGGCGATCAGCGGCATCTCCTCGCGATTGCCCGCCTCCTTCTGCACAATGGAGGCGAGGATCACCAGTTCTTTCAGCCCGAGCCCCCGCTTTTTCGCTCCGGCGAGGATCTCCGGGGTCAGCCGGCGGCGGAACTCCTTGACCATCGCCTCGATCAGCGCCGCTTCGTCCATGTCGCGGGTCAGCTGGTAGGTTTCGGGGAAGAGATAGCCTTCCAGGGAGGGTCCGTCGATCTTCAGGCGTTCGCGGGTTTCCGGCGCCCAGGCCAGGCGCAGGAAGGTTTCGGCGGAGCCGCGGCCTTCCGCTTCCAGGCGGGCGGCAATCTCCTGCAGGGTCCAGCCTTCGGGGACGGTGAAGGGGTGGAGGAGGACATCGCCGGCCAGCAGGCGTTCCAGTATTTGGTCGGGGGTGGCGGTCC
>DIVU01000299.1 GCA_002423365.1 Desulfuromonadaceae bacterium UBA6124
GCAACGCTAAACCGACAGTCAGCCTCCCGACCGGCACAGGCAGCCGGGGTCCTCACAGGGGTGGACCTCGATGCTGATGTGCGCCAAATCGGGCAAGCCTTGCAAGCGGGCCTGGTATTCCTCGGCGCTGCGCCGGGTTCCGGTGACGACGGAGACGATCAGGGCCATATCCTTGGAGCCGACCCGCCAGAGGTGCAGGTCCGTCACGCGACTCTCCTTGTCCTCTTCGATCAACGCCCTGACCCTGGCCTTGACGACGTCGNNGCCGGTGTTCTTGAGCAACTGATAGGCCCAGCGACTGATCAAAATGGCCCCGACTATTCCCATCACCGGATCGAGAAAAGCCCACCCGAGGTAGCGCCCGGCCAGCAGGGCGACCAACGCGAAGACCGAAGTCAGGGTATCGGCGATCACATGCAGGTAGGCCGCCCAATAGTTGTGGTCGTGGTGGACATGGCCGCCCCCATGGTCATGAGCCCCATGGTCATGGGGGTGATGCGGCTCCGCCTGATGGAGGATCAACACGCTGGACAGATTGACGCCGAGGCCGAGGAGCGTGACCCAAATCGCTTCCGTGAAGGCGATGGGTACCGGCGCGACGAGCCGGCCGACCGATTCGAAGATCATCCACAGCGCCGCCAGGGCCAAAAACAGGGCACTGGTGTAACCGGCAAGGACCCCGAACTTTCCCGTCCCAAAGGAGAAGTATTCCGAGTCGTTGTGCTTTCTCGCCAGCAGATAGGCCGCGTAGCTGATGCCGAGGGCAAAGGTGTGCGTCCCCATGTGCCAGCCGTCGGCGAGCAGCGCCATCGATCCGGTCCAATGCCCGGCGACGATCTCCACGATCATGGTAATGGCGGTGAGCACAACGACGTACAGCGTCCGCCGTTCTTTGGCGGTGCCGGTATCGCCCGATTCATGGCGATGGGCAAAACGGGCCACGGTTTGAGCATGTTTCATCGGAGAATCCTCAAGCAGCCGTGAGAGTTCAGACCCCGGGCCGGCCGCAGAGGTCAAAGCGGGGCCGGCCCGGGGTTGCGCGTAGACGGTGGCGGGCGAGATCGAGGCTCTTACAGAACCCGCTTGATGGCCTCGTAAGCGCCGTCGGTCGTCAAGGTGATGGTGACTGGGACTTCGGAGCGATTGCGCCAGAACCAGCCATGGGAGCCGTCGAAGGCGGCCCGCAGTTCGCCCGCATCCTCCGCCGCGCCCCGACCTTTACCGTAGCCGTGATAAAAGTCCTTCGGCGCATTGCGCGGGTCGCCATGGGCGTCAAAATTGACCACACCCCCGGCACTCGCCCAGGCGTATTTCACGACGGCATCTTTCTTCATGTCCAGCTTGATTTCCGCGGCTTGGCCAGGTTTCAGGGTAAAGCTCTGGGTGTGTTGCCGGGTAACCGGCGTCGGCTCCACGGCCGCCGGCGGCGCCGGAGGGGTCGCGGCCGGGACGGCGGCAACCGGAATCACCGCCGGAGCGGCGGCGGCGCTCGTTTCAACCGAATTCGCCTCGGCGGCGAGGGCGACCTTGATTTCACCCATCCGGGCCAAGCCAAGGGCGCCGCCGATGCCGGTCGGATCGATGCCGTACTCGGCGGGGAGGATGACGGTGATCAGCAAGATGATGGCGATCAGCAGCGCCACGGCGGTCGATTTCAGCAGCCGGCCGGTGCTCGGCAGTTCGGCGCGGGTCGGAAGGTCGGTATTATACATGGGGATGGACTCCTCTGGATTCAGGAAAGAACGAAGCCGGTAAGCTGATAACCGATCAGCACAAACCCGGCGCACATCATGGCGACATTGGCGGTATAGGCGTACTTGAAAAAGGCGGCCGTGCGGCGCCAGTAGCCCATGGCGATCAGGATCATGCCCAACGCGAGCAACTGACCGATCTCGACACCGACGTTGAACGCCAGCAGATTGGGCAGCAGGCCGTCGCGGGCGATCTCATACTCCTGGATCTTGGCGGCCAGGCCAAAACCGTGAACCAGACCGAAAAGCCAGGTCGCCACCTTGGTGTTGGGTTGCACGCCGAACCACCGCTGAAAAGCACCGAGGTTGTCGAGCGCCTTGTAAACCACCGACAGCCCGATAATCGCATCGATGGCATAAGCATTGACATTGACCCCGGCATAGACGCCATAAAGCATGGTCAGCGAATGACCGACGGCGAACAGGCTGACGTAGATGGCGATATCCTTGAGCCGATAAAGAAAAAAGATCACCCCGGCCAAAAACAGCAGGTGATCGTAGCCGGTGACCATGTGCTTGGCCCCCAGATAGGTGAAAGGCAGCAGGTGGAGACCGGAAATCTCCTGGATAAAGCCCTTGTCGCCGTCGGCCACGCCGTGGGCCTGGGCGACGGCACTGAAGAGCAGACAGACAAATAGCGAGGCCGAAACGGACAGGGACAGCCGGCGAAGGCTGATGGAACGTTTCGCCGTCAACAACGAACTGATCATGAACGCAATCTCCGCGAGAGGTGTAAACGGCTCGGCATGGAACGGATCGCGACCGCGCCGTCGACGCGCCAAGAGCCTGCCGCAGGGCGAAGAGCCCGGCGCGGCCGATGACGGACGAATGAATCGTTCTTGCCGATAATGGCCGGCAAGAAAGGGAAACGGGGAAGGTCAGGCGCGGTTGGGAGGGGGGATGAAGCGTTCGAGAAAGACTTCGGAAGGATCGGCCGGATGCTCGAAAAACCTCAGGGGTGTCATACTTGCCACGGCCAGGGTCGGCAACGCTTCACCCCTGAAATCGTGGCTGTGGGGATTGTGACTGTCACAGCAGTCGCCACCGCTGTGCGAATGAGCGGCATCGGTTTCCCCATGATGTTCGCAGTCGCCAGACAACCCGTCATGGGCGTGAGCCGCCGCGCCGACGGCGGCAAAGCGGGCCGCCTCCCGGACCAGCTCCTCCACCGCATGGGTTCCCAAGAACAGAACGTTGGCGGAAAAGAGGAACAGCAGGGCGATGCAACCGGAAAGGATGGGAATATGATAAGGTCTTCGCTGCATGCAACCGAGCTCCAAAAATTTCACCAAAGGTAGCGGAGCCCTCAAATGCCTGTCAAGCACAAACTCGGAAATGCACGACTGTGCCGTATTCCGTCACAACCCTGAAGTACCCTGGGACCGAACCCCAGCCCGAGGTCATCCCCCATGCTCGATCTGACCCTGCAACAGAAAATCGTCATCCTCGCCGAGAGCGCCCGCTACGACGCCTCCTGTTCGTCGAGCGGCAGCGACCGGCGCCACTCCGGCGCTCTCGGTCATGCCCTGCCGGCGGGCTGTTGTCATAGCTGGTCGGCGGACGGCCGCTGCATTTCGCTGCTGAAAATCCTCCTCTCCAACGCCTGCATCTACGACTGCGTCTACTGCGTCAACCGCCGCGGCAACGACCTGCCCCGCGCCACCCTCAGCGCCGCCGAGGTCGCGGAACTGACCATCAACTTCTACAAACGCAACTACATCGAGGGACTCTTCCTCAGCAGCGGCGTCTGGCGCAGTCCCGACGAAACCATGGAACGGATGCTGGAAACGGTGCGGCTGTTGCGGGAGACGCACCGCTTCGGCGGTTACATCCATCTCAAGGTCGTCCCCGGCGCCGATCCCCGGCTGGTGGAGGCGGCCGGGCGTTACGCCGACCGCCTCAGCGTCAACATCGAACTCCCCAGCGAAGCGAGCCTGAAGCAGCTGGCGCCGGAGAAGGGACGGAACGCCATCCTCGCCCCGATGGGGCAGATGCGCGAGCTGATCGGCGAATCCCGCGCCGAGCGCAAAAAGAGCCGCAAGGCGCCGCTCTTCGCCCCGGCCGGACAGAGTACCCAGCTGATCGTCGGCGCCAGCCCCGAGAGCGATTTCCAGGTGCTGCGCCTGGCCGAATCCCTCTATCAACGGATGGAGCTCAAGCGCGTCTATTACTCAGCTTTTGTCCCGGTGAGCAGCGACAACCGCCTGCCGGCCTTGCTGGAGCCGCCGCTGTTGCGCGAACACCGCCTTTATCAAGCCGACTGGCTGCTGCGTTTCTACGGCTTCACCGCCGCCGAACTCCTCGACGAGAAAGAGGCCCACTTCGACCTGCAACTCGATCCCAAGGCCTGCTGGGCCCTGCGCCACCGGGAGTTTTTTCCGGTGGAGGTGAACCGGGCCGATTACTCGACCCTGCTGCGGGTGCCGGGGATCGGGGTGCGCTCGGCGCAGCGCATCCTTACAGCGCGGCGGGTCGGCCCCCTGGATTTCGACGGCCTGAAAAAACTCGGCGTCGTCCCCAAGCGCGCCCGCTATTTCGTCACCGCCAAGGGCCGATATCTGGGGGAAACGGATGTCCAGTCCCTGGATCTGAAACAGCGCCTGCTCGCTCCGCCGGAGCCGGCCCAGGCCCAGGCGGTGCAGCTCGACCTCTTCTCGGCGATCAGCGGCGAACTCTGATGATCTATCGTTACGACGGCAGTTACGCCGGACTGCTGACGGTCCTCTACCGCATCTTCGCCCGCCGTGACCCCCCCGACGACATCATCTGCCGCGAACCCGAGCAGGCGGATCTCTTCGCCGCATTCTTCGAATCGAATACCGAGCCGGAACTCGCCGCCCGCCTGAGTGCCGCCATCCGCCGGCATCTCGGTGCGGAAACCGCCGCCAACCTGCGCGACGCCTTCCTTTCCGGCCAGGGCGGCATCGAAATGGACCTCTACCGCTACCTCAAGGTCGGCTGGCGGGTGCGACGGGAACTCGACCGCCATCTCACCGACCCGAATGTCGCCGCCGTCCATCGCGCCGCCCACNNCCGCTTCAAGGGGCTGCTGCGCTTCCGCGAGACCGAAGACGGCCTGCTCTACGCCCCCTTCCGCCCCGACGCCGACATCCTCGCCAGCCTTGCCGCCCATTTCGCCATCCGCCTCGGCGACCGCCGCTGGCTGATCCACGATGTCCGCCGCGACCTCGGCGCCCTCTACGACGGCCACCATTGGGCCATCGGCGCCCTGACCCTGGAGACGGCGCCGACCTTCACCGCCGAGGAAGACGAGTGGCAAGAGCTCTGGCGCGCCTTCTTCGACCACATCGCCATCCCCGAACGAGCCAACCCCCGCCTACAGAAACGCTTCATGCCGATGAAATACTGGGAGTTTCTGGTGGAGAAGAATTAATCGGGCAACCATTGACGGGCAACGTAAAACTCCGGTATAAAGAGAGGAAGTCTTTTCATGAGGAACAGTATTTGAGCCGTATTCCCTTCCACCGCTATCTCGCCGCCATCGTTCTGCTGGGCTACCTGCTCTGCGGCAATGGGCTGGCGCGCGCCTTCGTCTGGTGCGTCGACGAAGCGGGGCACAGCCATGTGGAAGTGAATCCGGCCGGGAACTGTCAGGTTTCCTGCGACTCCGCTCCAGACCAGCCCATCCTGCCCGAGCCGGGCTGGCATGTCGCCCCCCTGGAGAAGGACTGCCGGGATGTCTCCCTGCTCGCCGGGCAAGCCAAGAATATCCGCGACCTCAAGCTCCTCCCCCCGGACTGCGCGCCCCAGCCTCTGGTCCTTCCGCCAACCCTGCGGAACCTTGCCGTGCGCGCGCCGCAACCCCTCCACCCCCCGGAGTTGACCCAGCCTCCGCCCCTTACCACCGCCCTCGCGGCCCTCAAAACCGTCGTCCTGCTGACCTAGCCCAATCTCCGGAACCCTGTGGAAGCCGTGGCTCCGCCCTGCGCGGAGTCGTCGTCATTTCCTGTCACCGGAGTTGTATTCATGTCACGCACCCTACGCACCTGCCTCGGGGCGATTCTCACGTTCGCCCTGCTCAGTCCGGCCCTGGCCGGAGATTTTTCCGTCGCGACCGACGTCGCCCCCCTGACCCTTGACCGCGCCCTGGCCCTAGCCGAGGCCCGGCACCCCGAACTGACCGCCGCGCAAGAGGCGATCCTGGCCCGTGAAGCGGAACTGGGGCAAGCGGCCCTTCGCCCCAATCCGACCATCGAACTGGAACTGGAGAACTTCGCCGGCAGCGGCGAATTCTCCGGCGTTGACGCGGTCGAGACCACCCTGCGGCTAACCCAACCGATCGAACTTGGGGGTAAGCGCGAACGCCGTCGGCAAAGCGCCGAAATCTCCCTGGAACGAACCCGAACCGAGCAAGGCATCGCCCGGTCGGATCTGGCGGCGCGCACCGCCGACCGCTTTCTGGCGGTACTGGCCGCGCAAAAGCGGCTGCTTTTGACCCAAAGCCAAGTCGATCTCGCCCGCCGCTCCCTGGCCGCCGTGGAAGATCGGGTCGCGGCCGGACAGGCGCCGGCCACGGAAATCCATCGCGCACGCCTGGCGGTCATCGAACTGGAACTGGAAATCAGCCGGGATGAAGGAGAACTGGCCGCCGCGCGGTTGGAACTCGCCGGGTTGCTGGGCGTGGATGTAGACAGCTGCGTCGTTGCCGGCGAACTTTCCCCCCTGCCCGCACCACCCCTCCTGGAGGATCTAGCAGCCGGGTTGACCGAGAGTCCCGGGCAGCGGCGGCAACAGCTGCTGATCGAGGAACGACGGCGGGACTTGGCCCTGGAGGAATCCCTGGGCAAACCCGATCTCGACCTCAGTTTGGGCGGGCGCTATTTCAATGAGGACAACGACGGCGCCCTGATCGCCGGCTTCTCTCTGCCCCTGCCCCTCTTCGACCGCAACCAGGGGAAGATCGCCGCCGCCGGACACCGCCGCAACCAGGCCCAAGCCGAAGCGGAAAGCAGCTTGCAAACCGCTCGGGCCGCCCTGGCCCGAGCCTGGCACCAGGCCGAGAACGCCCGAAAGCGCACGGCGATTCTCGACGACCAGCTCTTGCCGACCGCCGAATCCGCCTTCGCTGCCGCTGAATACGGCTATCGGGCAGGCAAATTCCCCCTCTTCGACGTCCTCGACGCCCAACGGACCCTCATCGACCTGCGCCAGCGCCGTCTCGCGGCTCTGATCGACGTCCAACAGGCGCGCATCGAAATCGAACGGCTGCTTGGCCGTCCGCTCGCCGCCGCGACCTCCAAGGAGAACGATCCGTCATGACTGCCCATAAACTCAGCCGCTTCATCCTCCTCTCCCTGACCCTCGGCGCCCTCTTTCTGGGCTTTGCCCTCTACCCCGCCGCCGGCGGGGACAAGCCGGAACCCCCTGCCGAAAACCCTGACCATGCCGGGGACGACAAGCAGGCGACCGACCCCTGTGCCGGCCACGATCACGGGCCGAGCCTGGCAGGATTCAAGCCCCTGTCCGCCACGGAGGTGAAAGGGGAAGAACCCGTNNACCCCGGCCGCAAGCCATGATCGTCACGAGGAAAAGCCCGCAGCGGACGATGATTGTGCCGGGCACGACCACGGCCCGAAGACTGCGGGCTTCAAAGCCCTTGCCGCAGAGCATGTGGAAAAAGAAGAGGCCGCCGAACATACCGAGGCCGACGACCATGCCGGGCACGATCATGCGAAAAACTCCGAAGTCCCGGAAGGCGACTGCCCAGAACACGGCATTCCCGAGGCCGAGGACGCCCTTTGCCAGCCGCAACTGCTGGAGGGACTGCGCCCGGGCCAGGGTCTGAAGGTGCGCCTGGCGACCGCCGACGGTGCCGAACGCATCGGCATCCGCAGCGAACGACCGACGGCGATCAACGAAGCCGGCGCCCCCCTGCACGGCCGGGTGCTCTTCAACCGTGACCGTCTCGCCCGCCTCTCGGCGCCCCTGGCCGGGGTGGTGAAAAGCGTCTCCGGCGAACTGGGGCAACAGGTCAAGGCCGGGCAATCCCTGGCGGAAATCGCCGCCCCGGAAATCGCCGGGCTGCGCGCCGCCTTGCAGACCGCCGAAAGTCGCGCGGCGCTGGCCGACAGCACCGTCGAGCGGGAAGCGGACCTCTTCGCCCGGGGAATCAGCTCCCGCCAGGAGTTGCAACAGGCCGAGGCGGAGCGGGACCAGGCGCGCAGCGCCGTCGCCCAGGCCCGCCGGCAGCTGGCCGATTACGGTCTCGGCAGCGGCGGCGCGACCCTGCCAGTGCGCGCCCCCTTCGCCGGCACGGTGGTGGAGCGCGTCGCCGTCGTCGGCGAAACGGTCGCCCCCGGCACGCCCCTCTTCACCGTCGCCGATCTGCGCACCCTGTGGCTGGAACTTTCCGCCCCGGAACAGCTGCTGCTCGATCTGACCCCCGGCAAGGCGCTCGCCGTCAGCTTCTCCGGCCTGCCTGGGCGGAGCTTTCCCGCACGGATCTTCTGGGTCGATCCGGCCCTTGACGAAAAAACCCGCATGCTCAAGGCCCTGGCGGAAATCGACAACGCCGACGGCCTGCTGAAAAGCGGACTCTTCGGCGACGCCCGCTTCAGCGACGGCGCCGGCGACACCGCCCTGACCGTACCGGCCGATGCCCTGCAGGTCATCGACGGCGCGAGCTATCTCTTCGTCGCCCTCGAACCGGATCTCTTCGAGCTGCGCCGGGTCGAAGCCGGACGGGCGGAAAACGGCCGGATCGCCATCGCTTCGGGCCTTGCCGCCGAAGAGAAGGTGGTGAGCGGCCAGGGCTTCGCCCTCAAGTCGGAGCTGCTCAAGTCGCGGCTTGGTGCTTCTTGCGCTGACCATTGATGGCGCCGCAAAAATTCAATATTTACGGAGATATTTCCGATGCTTGAACGTCTGATCGACCTATCCCTGAACAACCGCCTGCTCACGGTGTTGCTCTTCGCCGTGGCGTTGGCCACCGGGGGCTGGGCGCTCTCCCGGCTGCCCATCGATGCATTTCCCGACACCACCCCGGTGCAGGTGCAGATCAACACCATCGCCCCCAACCTCGGCCCCGAGGAGATCGAAAAGCAGCTGACCTTGCCGGTTGAACTGGCCGTCTCCGGCCTGCCGGGGCTGGAGAGTGTCCGTTCCGTTTCCAAATTCGGCCTTTCCCAGGTGGTGGCGACCTTTTCCGACGCCATGCCGATCTACGATTCGCGCCAGCTGATCATGGAGCGGCTGGCGAGCGTCGAACTGCCCGAGGGGATCGCGCCGCCGGAGCTGGGGCCGATCTCCACCGGCCTCGGCGAGGTCTTCCATTACGTGCTGCGCTCCGACGATCCCAACCGCACCCTCGACGAGCTGCGGGTACTGCACGACTGGGTGGTCAAGCCGGAGCTGCGCAAGGCCGCCGGGGTCGCCGAAGTCAATTCCTGGGGGGGGCTGGAGCGGCAGTATCACGTCATCGTCGCCCCCGAGTCCCTGATCAAGTACGGCCTGACCTTCGACGACATCTTCACCGCCCTGCGGGAAAACAACGCCAACGTCGGCGGCGGTCAGGTCACCTTCGGCGGTCAGACCCTGCTCGTCCACGGCCTTGGCCGGGTCTCGACCCCGGGAGAGATCGGCAATATCGTCATCGCCGCCTATCAGGGATCGCCGGTGCGCATCGCCGACGTCGCCGAGGTACGCATCGGCCACGAACTGCGGCGCGGCGCCGTCTCCGCCCAGGGCCGGGGGGAGGTAGTCATGGGCCTCGGCTTCATGCTCATGGGGGAGAACAGCCGGGTGGTGACCACCGCCCTCAAGGAGCGCCTGGAGGCGGTGCGCCCGGCCCTGCCGGCGGACGTCATCCTTGAACCGGTCTATGATCGCACCGAACTGGTCGTGCAGGTCATCGATACGGTCAAGCACAACCTCATCGCCGGAGCGCTGCTGGTCATCGCCGTCCTCTTCCTGCTCCTCGGCAACCTGCGGGCCGGGCTGATCGTCGCCGCCGCCATCCCCATGGCGATGCTCTTCGCCGTCCTCGGCATGCACGAAATGGCCATCGCCGCCAGTCTCCTCTCCCTGGGGGCGATCGACTTCGGCATCCTCGTCGACGGTTCGGTGGTCATGACCGAGGCCAACCTGCGCCGCCTCACCCAGCGCCAACTGGAACTGGGGCGGCCTTTGACCGGGCCCGAACGGCTGGCCTCCATCGCCGCTTCGAGCAAGGAGGTGGTGCGCCCCATCGTCTTCGGCATGGGGATCATCATCCTCGTCTTCATCCCCGTCCTCACCTTGCAGGGGGTGGAGGGGAAGATGTTCAAACCGATGGCCTGGACCTTCATCTTCGCCATGCTCGGCGCCCTGCTGGTGGCGATCTTCCTCAACCCGATCCTCTCCTGGCGCTTTCTGCCAAAAACCGTCAAGACCCAGGAGTCGGCCCTCAATCGCGCCCTGAAAAACCTCTATCTGCGCCTGTTGCAGCCGGCACTGCGCCACCGGCTGATGTTGCTCGCCCTGGTGGCGGTGCTGCTGGCCGGCACCGTCGGCCTTGCCACCCGCCTCGGCGGCGAATTCCTGCCGCGCATGAGCGAGGGTTCGCTGGTGGCGAGCGTGGTGCGTCTGGCCGGGGTCTCCATCGACGAGTCGGTGGCCTACAACAGCCGCCTGGAAAAACTGCTACTGGAGCGCTTTCCCGACGAGATCAAGTACGTCTGGAGCCGCATCGGCAGCGCCGAGGTCGCCACCGACCCGATGGGGACGGAACTCACCGACATCTTCATGGCCCTCCATCCCCGCGACCAGTGGCGGCAAGCGAAAAGCCAGATGGAACTCTCCGCCCTAGTGGAAGAGGCCATGCACGGTCTCCCCGGTATCCGCACGGTGCTGACCCAGCCCATCGAACTGCGGGTCAACGAAATGCTCTCGGGGATTCGCGCCGATGTCGGCATCAAGATCTACGGCGAGGATTTCGCTAAGCTGGTGGAGTTGGGGGATCGGGTCGAACACCTGCTGCTGGCAATTCCCGGCGCAGCCGACGTCTCGACGGAGCAGATCACCGGCCAGCCGACCCTGCGCATTCAGGTCGATCAGGAACGGCTGGCGCGCTTCGGCGTTCCGGCGAAGGACGTGCTCGACGTGGTGGCGGCGGTCGGCTCCCCCAAAGTCGGGGAGATTTTCGAGGGGGAGCGTTCCTTCCCGCTGGTGGTGCGCCTCCCCGACGCCCAGCGCGGCGATGTGGCGACCCTGCGCGACACCCTCATCCCCACCCGCGGCGGCGCCATTCTCCCCCTGGGGAGCCTGGCCGAGCTACGCGAAGGGGAAAGCCCCTCGACCATCAACCGCGAATGGGGCAAGCGCCTGATCAAGGTTCAGGCCAACGTCCGCGACCGGGACATCGCCTCCTTCGTCGCCGAGGCGAAAGACCGCTTGGCCGCC
Organism: Desulfuromonadaceae bacterium UBA6124; assembly: GCA_002423365.1. GTDB lineage: Bacteria > Desulfobacterota > Desulfuromonadia > Desulfuromonadales > Trichloromonadaceae > Trichloromonas. The sequence continues at coordinate 11,151 of DIVU01000299.1, forward strand.
GACCTCCCCTTGCCGGAAGGCTACCTCATCGAATGGGGGGGCCAGTTCGAGAACTTGGAGCGCTCGCAACAACGGCTCATGCTGGTGGTGCCGCTGACCCTGGCGCTGATCTTCTTCCTCCTCTACTTCAGCCTCAAGCGCCTGCGCGACGTGCTCATCATCTACACCGGCATCCCCTTCGCCGCCATCGGCGGGGTGGCGGCCCTGTGGCTGCGCGGGATTCCCTTCTCGGTGAGCGCGGCGGTCGGCTTCATCGCCCTGTCGGGGATCGCCGTGCTCAACGGCCAGGTGCTGGTCGCCGCCATCCGTAACGCCCTCGGCGAAGGCCTCGGCCTGGCCGACGCGGTCATCGAAGCCGGACGCCAGCGCCTCTTGCCAGTACTGGCCACGGCCATCACCGACGCCGCCGGCTTTCTGCCCATGGCCCTCTCCGTCGGGGTCGGCGCCGAAGTCCAGCGCCCCCTGGCCACGGTCGTCATCGGCGGCGTGCTGACCTCGACCCTGCTCACCCTCTTCGTTCTGCCGGCCCTCTATCTGGCCTTCGGCCACAAAGTAACGGAACCGCAACCCCAGGAGATCGACAAATGAAAAAGCTCCGGAAACTCTTCATCCCCCTGCTCGCCCTGACCCTTTCCGCCTGCACAGCCCCAACCGGCCTTTCGTCGACCCAGGCGGACGCGGTTCGTGAATATNNGCAAGGGGAGGGCTTGATGATCAGCGGCCGACTCAAGCGCCTGCATGAGCTCCCGATGCCGGGACATATGGATCTCGTCATCTGCGCTCCCGACGGCACGCGGCTGGCCCAGGAACAGATTCGGGTCGCGGGGCTCTCCTCCAAACGCCGGGGCCTGCTCGAACTCCCCTTCCGCACCCACCTGCCCCTGACGCCCCCGGCCGGCGCCGTCATCCACCTGCGCTACCACGCGCCGACATCCCCCGATGGCGAGTTGGACTGCACCCATTCCTGAAATCTTCCATCGCTTTTATCTGAAAAGGGTCCGGACGAAAACGTCCGGACCCTTTATTTTGGATGAACCCTGAAATGGTCCCGAATCGTAAGATAACCAGAAGCACCCGATAAAGATGTCGTCTGTCGAATATTCAACATGAAGTAGTGGACTATTCCGCAAAACGCCACGAACTGTTTCCGACATCGTACGAAAAAATCATTTTATCTGTGATTACAGGACATTACTTTACGCCTCCTATTGGCACAACCCTTGCGATTAATACCGTCTAGCGCGAAACATGCAACACAAAAAAACTTTACCGCATCAAAGGAGGAGAGTAGTGATGTTTCAAAAGTACACAAAAAAAATGGCCCCTTTTGTTTTCTTGTTAATGACTGGATTTTATCTTGCGGGTTGTGGCGGTGGGGGTGGAAGTAGCGATAGTGGCGGCACGACAGAAGAGACTCCCATAACAACACCGAGTTTACAATCGTCTACTATCACGGGAGTATTGGCGATTCAAACGAGTGCGATATCCAGGCTATTGAACTTAATATTGCCTGCGTCCGCCGTCGCGAATGTACAGGCCTCCCTGTCCATCGACAATTCAACAACACCAGTCTACCTTGACCCGCAGGACCGCTTCACGATCACCAATATACCCAACGGTGATCACTCGCTTTCCATTCATATGGGCGATGGGACCACGCTTGAATTTCCCTTTCGCATGGCCGCCGGCCGTGGCCTCGATTTTGGCCACATGACCCTGACCAATCGTCAGGTTGAAAACTTCAAAGGGTTCAACGGCTACCATTTCGGCTGGATTGATGCCGACAACGACGGCAAAAACGACAACTTTGCCGATGCGAATGGGGATGGTGTCTGCGATTCCGGCCATTCCTATGCCGGTTATCCGTACCTGATGGATCTGGGCTTCACTGACGCCGATCGTAACGGAATCAATGATCGTTTTGTGGATGCCAACGGCGATGGCATCAACGATCTTTCGCGCCATGCCTACGGTCAGGGATTCGGCTTTGTCGATGCCAATAACGACGGCATCAATGACAACTTTCGGGATACCGATGGCGACGGCATTTGCGATATTTCCGGCATCCCGTACAGTCATCCGTTCGGCTTTGCCGATGCGAACAACGACGGGATCAATGATCGGTTCATCGATGCCGACGGCGACGGAATCAACGATCTCAACGGAAGGAACTTTATCGCCATGCCCGGCTGGGTTGACCTGAACGATGATGGTGTCCACGACTTCTTCGGCGATGCCAATGGCGATGGCATCGATGATGTCATGGGCATGGCCTACGCTCATGGCTTCGGTTGGAGCGATACCGACGGCAATGGACAAAACGACTATTTTGTCGATGCCGACGGCGATGGGGTTAATGATCTCGCCTCGGGAGCGTATCAGCAGATGGCCTATGGCTACGGCTATACAGGGACCCATCGCGATGCCAACGGTGACGGCATTGATGATGAGACCAGACAGCCTTACCGGCAGTGCTTTGGTTGGGTCGACAGCAATGGTGATGGCATCAACGACGTCTACACGGACACTAATGGTGACGGACTGAATGACATCAGCAACAGGAGTTACGACGGTGGCTACATGATGGGCCCCGGCGGTGGAAACAGTTACAGGGGTGACGCTACCGAGTGGCCGATGGGACCGGGTCGGCGCTAGTCGAAGCAACAAGCATAATCGCCGGTTTTATCTTTTTCGCGTCGACAACAAAAAACCAGGGTTTACCTCATGCCGAGGTGGACCCTGGTTTTTTGATTTTCGGTTCAACCGTATAAAGGATGTTGACGATGGTTGGCCGCCGTCAAAGGTAAGTCGTGATTTCAACCAATTCCCTGGATTCGACTTTCTGCCGCGATTGGCCGGACGCGTCCAGCACTTGAGAACCTGCGCCCCGCGCGGAAATATCAGTGGGTTTCACCCTCCCCGTTCAAACCCATCGCGGCGTCGTACAACGCAAAGCGGTCCCGGCCGCTGCGTTTGGCCTGGTACATGGCCATGTCGGCATAGCGGACCAGGGTTTCGCCGTCGGCGCTGTCTTGGGGATAAAGGCTGCCGCCGAGGCTGGCCGTCAGCAGGATGTCGCGACAATCGATCCACAGGGGCTCGGCCAGGTGGCGCAGAATTTTTTCGGCGATCATCCCCACCCGTTCCGCGTCGGGCAACTCCGCCAGCAGGATGACGAATTCGTCTCCGCCCAGTCGCGCCACCGTATCCGCTTCGCGCACGGTATTCACCAGCCGCTGCGCCACAGCGCACAGAAGCTTGTCGCCGAAATCATGGCCGAAACCGTCATTGATCTCTTTGAAGCGGTCGAGGTCGAGCATCAGCACCCCCACCAGCCGGCCGGAGCGCTGCGCATAATGAATGGCATTCTCCAGGCGGTCCTGCAACAGGGTGCGATTGGCCAGGCCGGTCAACTCGTCGTGGGTGGCCAGATGCCTCAGACGGTCTTCGTCGAGCTTGCGCGCGCTGACGTCGCGAAAAATCCCCAACCGACAGGGGATCCCATCCAGAGTGAGAATCGTACCGTTGATATCGGCGAAAAAGACCGAACCATCCTTTCGACGACAAGGGATATTGTGAGAATGGTACAACTCCGCCGCGACGACCTTTTCAAATTCGGCGATAACCTCCGGCAAGTCCGTCGCCGGATGAATTTCCTCCACCCCCATGCCCAGCAATTCTTCCTCGGAATAGCCCAGCATCGCACAAATCATGGGATTGACGTATTTGAAGCGTCGGGTCGTCATATCGGCAATCAGCAGCCCATCGGCGTTGCATTCGAACAAGGTGCGATAACGTTCCTCCGATTGCCGCAGGGATTCCCGACTTTTTTCCAGGCTTTCCGCCATGCGGCCGAAGGACCGTGCGAGCATCCCCAACTCGCCTTCGGCATCGGGCAAGTTGCCACGCGCCTGAAAATCCCCCTGGGCGAAGTCCTCGGTGACCGCCACCAGCATGCGTACCGGCTCGACAATGGTCTTCTTGCCCAGCCACCAGGAAAAGACTAGCGCGGCCACAATGGAACCGGCCATGAGCAACAGATTGTGGAGGAGAATGCGATCGGCGCCTTCGAGGATGTGGTCTTCGGGAACGCCGGCCCACATGTACATATAGGGCGCCTCGCCGGGAGCGAGTCGGACCGCCTGGTAGGCGACCAGCCTGGTTCGTCCGTCGGAAGCCCGGACCCTGCCAAAACCCTGCTTGGGATTTTTCTCGGCAAGGGCCCAGGCCTCAGGGGCGATTGGCCGGCCGACCGGGTTGGTTTCATCCCGCGCCGGATAATAGGAAAGCCGGACTCCGCGATGATCGGTAATGGCGATGAAGGAGCCTTCCGGCAGCGGAACCGTTTCGTACAATCGCGCCAGATGCTCCAGCTTCAGCGTCAGGGTCAAAACCGCCCGGGGAACTCCGGCCGGGTCGAGCACCGGATAGGCATAGGGAAACGTGGGAGTTTCGCCGCCGATCCGGGTCAGCAGATATTCCCCGGCGGCGAAATCCTCATGTGACAGGGCTTCGCGGAAATGCTTGCGGTCCGCCAGGGAGGTCGCGGCAAAAGTCCTGCCCGAGGCGAAGACCTCGCCATCGACCGTGGAGGCCGTGAGATTGAAGATCCCCGGCACCCGCGCGGCCACTAAACGAAAAAATTCGCTGCTGGCCTGGGGATCGAGGTTTTGCACGGCGGGGACTTGCGCCAGGGTGGCCAGCGTCTGCCGCACGGCTTCGAGCTGGCCCATATGGGCTTCGCGGATATTCCGCGCCAGCAGCGTGATTTCGCGCTCAGCCGATTCTATCGCCTGTTGCCGCTGATCCAGGCCGCAATAGAGAATGATGGCCAAAGCAGGCAGAACCGCTATGAGGACAATCAGCACAAGATGTTTTCTGATCGAAGCCCAAAAGCCGACCTTCATGACTCATCCCTATCAAAAAAAACTTTTACCCGGCTTTAAACGGCTCCGGCAAAAAACGCCGTCATGGGCAACCGCGCTTCGATGTCTTGCGCGCATGTAACCAATCATTAAAAATGCCTATCGTGCACCCAGGGATCTTCACCTTGTCGCTTCCCGCAACGAAATCCTCGCCTGAAAAATCCTGTTTTACAACTGAATAGTAGCCTGATGTTCAAAATCGTGTCGAGGAAAAACCAAGACGGTGAGAACTTTCGGCATTTCTTGACAACGACCAGGATCAAAATTCATCTGCTTGAAATTATGATATATTTTTCAAAACCATTTTCGGTAAGGAGCCCTTTATGAGCGACGTATTTAATCACGGTCCCCACCGCGAAACCGGAAATGGCGGCCCTTGCTCGGCCATTCGCGCCATCATCCCCGCCCTGGAAAAAGATCTGGGCGGCGTTGCCGTTCGCCGACTACTGCCCGCCGATACATTAAAATCCCTGGGTCCTTTCGTCTTTTTCGACCACCTTGGTCCGACCTATTTTCCGCCCGGCACCGGAATCGATGTCCGTCCCCACCCGCATATCGGCCTGGCCACCGTCACCTACCTCTTCGAGGGGGAAATTCTCCATCGGGACAACCTCGGCAACGTACAGCCGATTCGGCCCGCGGAAATCAATTGGATGACGGCTGGACGCGGCATTGTCCATTCGGAGCGGACGCCACCCGCCCTGCGTGAGTCGGGGCAGGTTGTCCACGCCCTACAGTTGTGGGTCGCCCTTCCCGAAGAACTTGAGGAAACGAATCCGTCATTTTCCCACTATGACGCCCACCAGCTTCCAACCATCGACCGAGACGGCATCGCCTTGCGTATCTTGCTCGGCGAGGCGGTCGGGATGAGTTCCCCCGTCAAAACCTGCTCCCCGACCCTTTATTTTGAAGCCCGGATTGAAAAAGGAGCGGTGCTGGCCCTGCCCGACGGGGTGGAATAGCGGGCGGTTTACGTCGTCTCCGGCCTTATCGAGACAAGAAATACCGCTATCCCCCAGTATTGCATGGCCGCTTTTACTCCGGATCCGGGCATCGAACTGACCGCCATCGAGGACAGCCGCCTAGTGGTCATCGGCGGAAAACCTTTGGGCAAAAGAACCGTCTGGTGGAACCTGGTCGCCACCCGCAAGGATCTCATCGAAAGAGCCAAAACCGCCTGGAAAGCAGGGCTCTTTCCTTCAATTCCCGGGGAAACCGAGTTTACCCCCTTGCCGGAAAGCTAAAACGGAAAATTCGGCATTTCCGAGCCGATTCTCCTGGGGACGGCTAAAGGAAGCCGCATCCTCTTCCCCTCGGCGCAACCGAATCATTCATCCGTGCATTCGCACAGCCGGGTAATGCTTCTGTCCGCCGCCAATTTTACGGGTTGCAACGTGGCGTTCACCCTCCTTTTTCGCTATCCTTTAACCATCGACGGGCTGTTGTGGCAGGCGGCTCGGCGATACCCATGAAGACTCCCTCTTCATACCTCCCTCTTGTTCCACCCCCCTTGGCCGGTTACGGGACACCTCCCCCGTGACCGGCTTTTTTTGCGCGACAAGGCCCGTGCCGCCGAAAAAAGTCCGGCCCCCGCTCAGTGAGAAGCGGGGGCCGTTTTGCGTTCAAGGGCGGTCGCCGGCGATCAGCGGGCGGCGCGAACCGGGCTGACGAAGGGGGCGCGAGCCATGCCGGGGCGCCACCCGGCGTATTCCCAGGCGAAGGCGAACTCGTGCATCACCTCGTGGATCTGGGTGTTGTCGAGGAGGTTGGTGCCGGGATACCAGGCCCCTTCCCGGGCGGTGAAGAGGTCGGCGGCGGCGCCTTTGACGTAGAGGCTGACCAGCTCGTTGGTGTGGCTGCCGGTCGCGTAGGTGACGATGGGGGTGACGCCGGGAGCGGGAGTCTGGTTCCAGGCGACGATTTCCTCGCTCGCGGGGAGATCGCCCTTGGTCATGGGCAGATCGGGGTTGAGGCGCATGTAGCTGTTGCCGTGGTCGCTGGTCACCATCAGCAGGGTATTGTTCCAGTCGATGTGGTCGCCGGGCTGGTCGACGAAGGCGATGGCGGCCTTGACCGCCTCGTGCAGATCATGCATGGTCCCCATCATCCAGCGATAGTCGTTGGCATGGTTGGCCCAGTCGATATCCCCCTGCTCGACCATCAGGAAGAAGCCCTTTTGGTTTTCGCCGAGAACGGTCAGTGCCGCTTCGGTGGCCGTCGCCAGGGTGGGATTTTCGCGGGTCGCCGGTTCCACCGTCGGGAACCCCGGCTGATCGTGAACCACGGGCGGCTCGAAGTTGCCGCCGGCGCCGCCGAACAGGCCGAAGAGTTTTTTGCCCCCCCTGGCCGCCTGCCTGGCTCCCGCCAGCAGGGCCTTGCCGCCGTCCACGTCGGGCTGACGGTCGACGAAGACAAATTCGTCGCTCTGGCTCAATTCATCATAGAGGACGCGGGAGAGGTAGCCGCCGTCGTAATCGAGATGGCCGCCGCCGATGACCACGTCGGGCTTGACGACCTGGATGATTTCGTCGGCGATGCCGAGCCCGGTGTAGCCGGAACGGCCGGTGTAGTAGTTGTTACGGCTGACGTTGTGGCTGACGAAGGTTGCCGGCGTGGCATGGTTGAAGGGGACGGTGGAGACCACGCCGATGGCGGCGCCCCGCTCTTCGCGCAACTGCTCGGCGATGGTTTTCAGGGCGCCGTCGGCGGGATCCCCGGAGAGCCAGGCGATGTTGCCGTCGTCGGTCTTGAGGCCGGTGGCCAGGGCGGTGCCGGCCGAGGCGGAATCGGTGGCGTAGCGCGGCCGCAGGAAGTAATCGTCGGAGGCCGTTTCATCCAAGGGGTAACGATCGAAGCCGCCGCGCAGGGCGTTGTAGCCGACGGCGGGGTCGAACTGGTCGTAGCCGAAGGGGGTCCGGCCTTCGAGGGTCGCGTAATTGTTGTAGGTGGTAACGTCCCAGGTGGAGACCGAAGCCTGGTAGGGGAAGTTGTCCCAGACCAGGCCGAAGTCGTCGCCGGTCAGGTAGCGGCTGTAAGCGATTTCGTGTTCGAGCTGCATGCCGTCGCCGATGAACAGGATGATGTTCTTGGCCTCCGCCGCCTTCTGGGGCGGGACCGCCATCCCCTTGAGACCGTTGTCGCCGAAGCTCAGCCCCGGCAGCAGCGCCACTAGCAGGGCGGCACGGGCAAACTTCTTCATTTTGCTGCTCCTCTTTCCGATCATTGGCTTTTCTCCTTACATGGGGAGGGACGATGGGTCCGGAGTCGCGCACCGAACCGGGCGGTTTGTGACGATAGAAGAGTCCACCTTGACCGTTATGGCGGAATTGGCCTCCCGTTAGTTTTCGGTCAGACCTTCGCCTTCGCGGCGGTCCCGGCGCCAATCGAGTTCACATCCATTCCGCAAGAAAATCTCATCCCTCCCTAACAGAAATTCGTCATCCTGATTCACCCGAGCGGACAGCCTTCACGTCCGCCGATTCTTGCCCCCAGGGAGAGTCCATGGAGATCGTCAAAGACCGCGCCATCCCCCGTTCCACTGAACAGGCCCCCCTCGCCGCCCCCTTTAGCTCCGCCCCATTGGTTCTGATCGTCGAAGACGAACCGGAACTGGCCGAATTGCTCGACTACAATCTGCGCCGCCACGGCTATCGCACCGAGATCGCCGGTGACGGCCTGAACGCCTGCCGCCGCATCGGCGCCGCC
>DIVU01000270.1:0-17261 GCA_002423365.1 Desulfuromonadaceae bacterium UBA6124
CCGACCAGCGCCCGGTTACGGCGGAAGGAGACGCGTTGCTGGGATTTCATCAGCTTGGCGTAGCGGGATTTCTTCACCCGTTCGGGAATCTGCCCCTCCATGGCGGCGGCCGAGGTCCCCTCCTCCCGGGAATAGCGGAAGACGCCGACCCGCTCGAAGTGTCCTTCGTTGACAAACTCGTGCAGCTTGGCGAACTGCTCTTCGGTCTCGCCGGGGAATCCGACGATGAAGGAGGTGCGCAGGGTCAGTTCAGGGATGCGTTCGCGCAGGCGGCGGATCAGACCGCGGATGGTCGCCTCGTCGACGCGCCGGTTCATCTGCTTGAGGATGGCGTCATCCACATGTTGCAAGGGGATGTCGAGATAGTTGCAGATCTTCTCTTCCGTGGCGATCAGCTCGATCAACTCGTCGCTGATGCCGTCGGGATAGGCGTAGAGCAGGCGCAGCCAGCGCAAGTCCTCAATCTTCACCAGCTCACGCAGCAGGCTTTCCAGACGCGCACCGTCGTCGCGGTCGGCGCCGTAGGCGGTGATGTCCTGGGCGATGAGGTTGACTTCCTTGACCCCGTCGGCGGTCATCCGGCGGACCTCGGCGACGATCGAATCGATGCTGCGCGAGCGCAAGGTACCGCGCAGCCGGGGAATGACGCAGTAGGAACAGTGGTTGCCACAACCCTCGGCGATCTTCACGTAGGTCGAGTAGAAGGGGGAGGACTTGACCCGGGGGGTGGTGTGGTCGTAAAGAAAATCCGGCCGACCGATAGCGGTGGTCTGCTCCTGCCGTTTCAGCTGGGCATCGAGCAAGGCGACGAGACGGGGCGCGTCGGCGGTGCCGACAAACAGGTCGACCTCGGGCAGTTCGGCGGCCAGTTTCTCGCCGTAGCGCTGGGGCAGGCAGCCGCTCACCACCAGCATTTGGCAGCGGCCGTGTTTCTTGTGGTCGGCCACTTCGAGAATAGTGTCGACCGACTCCTCCTGGGCATCGCTGATAAAGGCGCAGGTGTTGACGATGATGATGTCGGCCTGGGTTTCATCGGTGACGATCTGGAAGCGGTCGGCGGGCAGATGGCCGAGCATGACCTCGGCGTCGACCAGGTTTTTCGGACAGCCGAGGCTGACCAGACTTACATTCAGTTTGTTCAAGTCGATTTCCTTCGGAAATCAGGAAAAAGGCTGAAGACTGAAGGCTGAAGACGCTAAGCATTTCTTCAGTCTTCAGCCTTCGGCCTTCAGCCTGGGTTTACGCCCGCATATTGACGAATTGCAGCTCGATGTCGAAGTCATGCCCCTTGACGGCCTGGATGACTTCCTGCAAATCGTCGATCTTTTTGCCGGAAACCCGCACCTGATCGTCCATGATCTGGGCCTGGACCTTGAGCTTGGTCTCCTTGATGAACTTGATGATCTCTTTCCCCTTCTCGGTGGAGACCCCCTGGACGATGGCGACCCGCTGCCGGACCGCGCCCCCCGAGGCCGGCTCCTTCTTGCCGTAGTCGAGGCATTTGGGCGAAACATTGCGCCGCACCAGCTTGCCCTTGAGTACGTCGATCACCGCGTCGAGTTTGTAGTCGTCGGCGCCAAGCAGGACGATGGCGTCCTTTTCGAGGTTGATTTCGTTGTGTGTCCCCTTGAAATCGAAACGCTGGTCGATCTCCTTGCGCGTCTGATTGATGGCGTTGTCGATCTCCTGCAAATCAACTTTGGAGACGATGTCGAAACTGGGCATGGTTCACTCTCCTCCTGCGGAAAAAATCTCCGGCGAAAGGCAACAATCCCGCCGAATCAATAGCTTGTAACACAACTGCGGCGCGGATGAAAAGCCTAAATCCCGCCGGCGACGGAAACGCCCCGCCTCCTGACGGAAGCGGGGCGTTTGTGAACACCGGATGGGCGAAATCGGTGCAACCTGCTCAAAAACGATTGTCGCCTAAGTCTGAGCAAAAATGCCCAGATGCAAGGCGCACGAAATTCGAGAATTGAGGCGTACCGAAAGGTACGTCGCAGCGCCGAGAATGAGGGCAACGCCGCAGATGGGCGTTTTTCCTCAGCCGCTAAAAGCCCCCCTCGTTGGACGGCCGTATCACCTCCACCCCGGCGGGCGGCATGAAACGGAAGGTGCTGTCGGGAATGCCCCGGTTGACCCGGGGGGCGCTGAATTCGATGATCGTTGAATTGCCGCTGGGGTCGAAGACGGTACTCGACAAGAGCGGAAAGATGTCGCCGAAGCTGGCCGGACGCCCCGAAGGCGCCACCGCCTCGCGGTTGACCACCAGCAGCAGGCGCTGAATCATCGGCGAGGCGCGCCGGGGACTCAGCTCGAGGATGAAGTTACCGTCCATGTCGCGATTCGGCTCGGCCCAGCCGATCTGAAAATCCCTTGAGAGGTTGCCGAGGCCAGTGAGAAAGGTCACCGGATCATCGGGGCGAGACTGGGCGGCCAGTTCGATCTCCGATTGGATCACTTGGTTGTTGTCGGGCAGGTAAACCCAGACGGTTTCCCCGTCGGAAACGATCTCCTGGGTGGTGGGCTGGTCGTAGTCCCAGCGGAAGAGGGCCTTCGGCACCCGGTCCCCGCGGTTGTGGTCGAACTTCACCAGGACCCGGCCGCGCCCGTTCTGCACCCGGTCGAGGGAGACGATGCGCGACTCCTGGAAAAAGTCGGCCTCGAAGTCGCGGATGGCGAGATCCTTGGGCGCGTTCGCCTGGAAGGGCTCCTCGACGGCGCGGATCACGTCGCTCATGCCGACGCGCGCCTCCTCGGCCCAGGCCGATCCCGCAATCGGCATCCAGCTAAGTAATGCCAGCAGCAATAAGTGTTTCATCTTTATCCTCCGGAATATTTCGTGCGCATGGGGTCGCGGCGCCTTGTCGACGCCGCCGGGAAAAAACTGAATTTGCAGATTAGCAGAAGATGGGGGGTGCGGGCTACGGGAATTTCGTTGCCGCCGGCCTCAGTCCGGGCGACCGCCTCCGGCGCTGGCGAGAATCGCTTCCAGGGTGGCGGGATCAGGCAGGATCAGAAAGTGGCCGCGAATCACTTCAGGAAGGGACGCCTCGCCGTGGAACTCGGTCTCGACCAGCAGCGCCCGCTCCCCCGTCTCTCCCAGCTCGCCAAGAATCTGATCGAGCACCGCGCCGGCCATGTCCCAGGCCAACTGGGGGACGGAGGGGAGCAGCGGCATGCCGAGCATGCCGCCAAGGGCGACGAGATAGGCCGAGGCGAGAATGTTGCCGACCTCCTTGAGGGCCGAGGCGCCCATTTCGTCCAAAGGTTCCGCCGCGCGCCCGCCCAGCAGCCGCGCCAGCAGACTGCGGGCGCTGTCGCCGGGGAAGACCAGCAGCAACGTGCCCCGGGTCGGTCCGTTCATGGCCAGCCGGATACCCGCCACCTCCGCCTCGGCGCCGCCGACCAGTTCGGGGATGTCGCCGATGTCGATCATGGCGATGCGCGGCACCCGCAGACCGACCTTCGCCTTCAGCATCCGGGAGAGGGCGGTGGCCGCGTGCCCCATGCCGACGTTGCTCACTTCCTTCAAGGTATCGAGTTGCGTCGGGCTCAGGGTCGAAAGATTCATGGGGAGACTCCGCTTCGCCCGCCGGACGCTGTGCCCTCGTCGAGCAGGCCCTGGGGATCGATGATAAAGACGATGCGGCCGTCGCCGAGGATGGTGGCGCCGCTGACCCCGGCGATGCGGTCGAGGGGAAAGGCCAGGGATTTGACGAAGGCCTCGCGCTGCCCGACCAGGCGGTCGACCACCAGGGCGATCTTGCGGCCGCGCGCCTCGCTGACCACCACCGGGATCGTCCCGGCGACGGGCTTCGCCGGTTGCCGCAGCATCCGCCGCAGGGAAAGGAGCGGCACCAGTTCGTTCCCCAGCGGCACGACCATCTGCCGCCCCGAGGAACGGATTTCCGCACGCTCCAGCTCCAGGGTGCGCAGCACCCGGGTGATGGGCAGGGCCAGCAGTTCGCCGCCGCACTCCACCAGCAGCAGACGGATGATCGCCACCGACAGGGGCAGGCGCAGCTGGATGCTCGTCCCCCGCCCCCGTTCGGAGGCAATCTGCAAGGTGCCGCCGAACTGCTCGGTCACAGCCTTAACCACATCCATGCCGACCCCGCGCCCGGAGGTTTCGCTCACTTCGGCCCGGGTCGAGAAGCCGGGCAGACAGATCAGCGGAAAGAGATCGCGCTCAGCCATCCGCAGCGCCTGCCCCGGCGAGAGCAGTCCGGCACCCACCGCCTTGCGGCGGATCGCCTCGGCGTCGAGGCCGCGCCCGTTGTCGCGCACCTCGACCAGGACCAGATCCTTTTCCCGGCTGGCGCTGACCAGAACCTCGCCGCGCTCCTCGATACCGTGATCGACGGCGTTACGCACCATGTGCATCAACGGATCGGCCAAAGCCTCAAGGATCGAGCGGTCGAGTTCGACCTCCTCGCCGGCGATGCGCAGGGCGACCTCCTTGCCAGTCTGCTGTTCCAGCTCGCGGACCATGCGCGGCAGCCGCCCGGTGATGCTCGCCAGGGGCATCATCCGCACTTGCAGGACATGGTGATGAAGATCGGTGATCAGCCGGGTCAGCCGCTCCAGGCCGTCGCGCATGTCCTGATCTCGCCCTTCGTTATAGGCGGCCTGGAGCATGTAACGGTTGGTGACGAGTTCCCCGGTGAGGTTGATGAATTGATCGAGCAGGCCGGTGCGCACCCGTACCGTCCGCTCCCGGCTCTGCCGCGTCGCCGGCCGAACGCGCTCGACGACGCAGGAGACTCGGGCCACGTCGGACATAGCGAGCAGCAGATCCTTGATCTCCTGGGGCGCCCGCCAGCTTTTCAGCCGCAGTTCCAGACGCGGCACCGCCCCCCCTTGCAACAGTTTGCGTTCGTTTGGGTCGGCGTCGAGCACCTCCCCCTGCGCGGCCAGCTCCCGCAGCATCAGCAGGGCGCGGGCGGCGGGGGCCACCGCCCCCGACACCAGCTCGATGACGATTTTCAGGATTTCCTCGCCGCTTGCCACCGGGATAGTAACAGCACCGTTCCCAGGACCGACCGCCTCGGCCTCGTCTGCCAACGGTGGCGGCGCCGGCGGAGCGGAGGGGGGCGCGGCGCCCGTGGAACCGACGATGAAGGGTCGCACGTCCCGCTCCGGTCGCTCGGCTGACAGATCGTCGATCAGCCCTTCGAGCAGGTCGACCCCGGCCAGAACCCGGTCGATGGCGGTCGGGGGGATCGCCCCGCCGGCGCGGAATCCGGAGAGAAAATCCTCCAGATGATGCCCCAGCTCAGCGGTGGCGCGGTAGCCCATGGACGCGGCCATCCCCTTGATGGAGTGGGCTTCGCGAAAGAGGGCATCGAGCCCCTCCCGGTCGTCGGGGGACTTCTCCAGTTCGACCAGCAGCCGCCCCATGGTCTGGAGGTGCTCCCGACTTTCGGAGAGAAACATATCGCGGTACTTGGACATGTCGATGGCCATCGCCGTCCCGCTCCCCTTGCCTGCCGCCTAGACGCGCTTGGCGACGCGCCGCGCCGTTTCGAGGACCTTCTCTTCGCTGAAGGGCTTGACGATAAAGTCGCGGGCGCCCGCGCGCACCGCTTCGAGAATCAGCGCCTCCTGACCCATGGCGCTGCACATGACGACGCAGGCCTCGGGATCCTCGCGACGGATCTCCGTCAGCGCCTCGATGCCGCTGACCAGGGGCATGACGATATCCATGGTCACCAGGTCAGGGCGCAGCCGCCGGTACTGCTCCACCGCCTCGCGGCCGTCGGCGGCCTCGCCGACCACCTCATGCCCCCCCTTGATGAAAAGATCCTTGAGCATGCCGCGCATGAACAGGGCATCATCGACAATCAGTACCCTCAATCCCACTCCGATGTTCCTTTCCGTCACAGGCTTTCCAACCGTCCCAGCAATGTTTTGAGATCGAGCAGATTAATCATTTCCCGCCCCTGGGTGAGCACCGCGCGAATGCAGGTGTCCCGGGCTTGCTCCTCGCGCGTCGGCAGCAACGACTCCGGAGCGAAGGGGACCACCCCGCGCAGGGCCGTCACCGCCAGGGCCAGGTGCGCGACCGCCGGGGAGAGGACAAGGACGCGGGCGTCCCGCTTGCCCGGGGCGAAATCGAGAAAGGCGGCAAGGTCGAGAACCGGCAGGATGCTGCCGTGAAAGTTGAGGGCGCCGGGCATCGCCGCCGGAGCCCGAGGGATGGTGTAGAGGGGGGGCGCCTCGACAACTTCCTGGATATGGGCGATCTCCAGACCGTAGAGTTCGCCGCCGAGGCGAAAGGCAAGCAGTTGTTCCATGTCCCGCTCAGCCCTTCGCGCCGTCCAGACGGAAACGCTCCACCGCCTCCAGCAGTTCTTCCGCCAGTTGCGACAGTCCCTGGGCGGCGTCGGCCATCTCTTCCATGGAGGCGGTCTGCTCCTCGGTGGCCGCCGACACCTCTTCCGTCGCCGCCGCGTTATCCTCGGCGATGCGGGCGATTTCCTCGACGGCGGCGACCATGCCGGCGGCGCCGTCGGTCTGCCTCTGCGCCATTTCGGTGATGCCCATGGTTTTGGACTGGGTGTTCAGGGCGGCGCCGATGATCGCCTCGAAGGCCCGGCCGGTATCGTCAACCGCCGCCCTCCCGGCATCAAGATCCTGCACGCTCGCCTTCATCGATTCCTGCACCTTGCCCGCTTCATCGCGGATCGCTTCGATGAGCTGGGTGATCTCGGCCGCCGAAGTCTCGGTCGAATCGGCCAGCTTGCGGATCTCTTCGGCGACCACCGCGAAACCGCGTCCGTATTCCCCGGCGCGGGCCGCCTCGATGGTGGCGTTCAGGGCCAGCAGGTTGGTCTTGCCGGCGATGCCGGTGATGACCTCGACGATCTTGCCGATCTTCTGCACCTGGGCGCCGAAAGCCGCCACTTGCTGACCGTTGCGCTCGACCGTCTCCAGCACCTGTTTCATGCGGCCGATGGTCGCCTGAGAGAGCTGGCCGCCGCGCTGGGCGGTGGCGGCGGTATCGCTGGCCGACTGGGACGCCTTGCTCGCCGAAGCGGCGATCACCTCGACGGAGGCGGCCATTTCCTTGATCAGGGTGGAACTCCTCTCCACCATCTCCGCCTGGGTTTCCGCCCCCTTGCTGATCTGCTCGATGGCCTTGGAGATTTCGTGGGAGGACGCGCTCATCTGCTCGGAGGTCGCCGAGAGTCCCTGGGCGGAGTCGGCGACTTTGACCGATGAGGAGCGGATGGCGCCGACCAGGGCGCGCAAGCTGTCGATGACCCGGTTGAGGGAAGCGGCAAGATCGCCCGTTTCGTCGGGGAAGGCGGTCTCCGGCAGCTTGACCGGCGTGCTCAGATCACCGTTGACCAGGGATTCGGCGGTGGCGTTGATGACCCGGATATTGGCGGAGAAGCGGCGCGAGAAGAACCAACCGAAGAGCAGCCCGACCAGGATGGCGCAGGCGACGGAGAAAAGCTGGCGCCACTCTTCGGGAATCCCCAGCTGGGGGACGAGCAGGTTGAGCCCGACAATGGAGGCGACCACCACGATGAACCCGACGATAAATTTGTAACTGATCTCTACACGCATCGCTCCACTCCTTGCGGCAATGACGCCGAATGATCCTCAAGCCGCCGATAGATCCGTTCCCGGGGAACCTCCCCATGGAAACGCTCGCGCGCGGCACCGAAAAGATTCTCCGCCCGACCGATGACGAGAAAGCCCCCGGGCGGCAGCGCCTGGGCAAAACGGTCGACAATCCGCTCCTGCTCGGGACGGGAAAAATAGATCAAAACGTTCCGACAGAGAATCAGGTCGGCGCGGGGATACTCCCCCGGCGCGAGCAGATCCTGGCGGCGGAAGCGCACCATGCGCCGGATCTCGCAATCCAGCCGAAAGCCTTGCCCCTCGGCGCGGAAATAGCGTTCCCGCAGTTCCAAGGGCACCTGAGCGAGCCGCGCCGGTTCATAGAGCCCCTCCCGCGCCCGTTCCAGAATCACCGGGCTGAGGTCGGTGGCGAGCAGCGACAGGGAGAGCCCGGGCGGGGCCAGCTCTTGCGCCAGCAGGGCGAGGGAATAGGGTTCTTCTCCGCCGGCGCAGCCGGCGCACCAGAGGCGCAGCTCGCCGCGCCGCGTGCGCCGGGCGCGCTCGATCAGCGCGGGGAGCACCTGCCGGCGCAAATGGTCGAAGGTCGAGGGATTACGAAAGAACTGGGATACATGGATGGTCAGGGCCGCCAGCAGCGCCTCGGCCTCGGCCGGGTCGTCTCGCAGCCGCTGCAAATAGGTGACGCCATCGCAGCGGCAGGTGCGGGCGCGGCGCGCCACCCGGCGGCGCGCGCAGCCGTCCTTGTAATGACCGAGATCGAAACCGGCCCGTTCCAGCAGCAGGACGCGAATATCGGCGAAGGCCGCTTCCGGAAATTCCGGATCGTCCCCACCGGAATCTTTGCGCGCGATGCTCAAAGCCGGCTCCCTCAGCCCTTGCCAAAGGGGGAAAAATGATTGTAACCCTTGGGTGTCGCCGCCTCGCGGACGCCGTCGGCGCGCCGCAGCCAGAGCCGTCCCGGTTCCGCCGTCACCGTGCCGAGACGGGTCAGGGGCAGGCCGAGAGCGGTGGGAATTGCCGCCAACTCCCCCTCCCGCGCAGGCGGTACGGTGAAGAGCAGTTGATAGTCCTCCCCGCCGGAAAGGGCCAGTTCGATCAGCTCCGACTCCCCGGCCAGGGCCGAGCGGAAGACGGGGGAGAGGGGGACCGCCGCGACCTCGATTTCAGCGCCGACGGCGGAGGCCTCGAGGATGTGGCCGAGGTCGGCGAGCAGGCCGTCGGAGAGGTCGATCATTGCCGAAGGCAGCCGCGCCGTTGCCAGGAAACGCCCCAGTTCGACCTGGGCGCGGGGATCGTGGTGGCGGGCCGCCGATGCGTCGTCGGGAAGGCCGCCAGCCAGCAACCGGCGCAGGGCCAGGGCACTGTCACCGAGGGTGCCGGAGACGAAGATGCCGTCGCCGGGCCGAGCCCCCCGGCGGCGGACGACTTCGGCCACCGGCGCCGAGCCTTCCACCGTCACCGAAATCAGCAGCGGCCCCGGCGAACGGCAGGTGTCGCCGCCGACCAGGGTCGCCCCGTAGTCGCGGCAGGCGGAAAGAAAGCCGGAAATAAAGGAATCCAGCTCTTCGACCGGCAGGTCGGCGGGGATGCCGAGGCCGAGATAGAGATGGCGGGGGGTGCCGCCCATAGCGGCGATGTCGCTGACGTTGACCGAGACGCTTTTGCGGCCGAGGCGGAAGAGATCGGTCCACTCCCGGCGGAAGTGCACCTCCTCGATGAGCAGGTCGGTGCTGGTCAGCAGCCGTTCGCCGGGGGGAAGCTCCAGCACCGCGCAGTCGTCGCCGATCCCCAGATGAACCCCGGGGGCCCCGGCGACCGCCCGGCGGATGCGCTCGATGAAGCCGAATTCTCCCAGCTCGGCAAGCTTCATGCCGGATCTTCCAGCGCCGCCGCCAGCACCTCATCCATGGTCGAGGCGCTGACGAAGCGCACCTTTTTACGGAGATGGGGGGGGATTTCTTCCAGATCCTTGGTGTTGCGCTCGGGGATGATGATGGTGCCGATATGGGCCCGCACCGCCGCCAGCACCTTCTCCTTGAGGCCGCCGATGGGCAGCACCTTGCCGCGCAGGGTGATTTCCCCGGTCATGGCGACATCCTTGTTTACCCGCCGCCCGGAAAGGGCGGAAATCAGCGCGGTCGCCATCGTTACCCCGGCGCTTGGCCCATCCTTGGGAATGGCTCCGGCCGGAACGTGAATGTGGACGCTCGTCCCCTCCAGAAAATTGGCGTCGATCCCCAACTCGGCGGCGTGGGCGCGGGCATAGGAGAGGGCCGCCTGGGCGCTCTCCTTCATGACGTCGCCGAGATGCCCGGTCATGGTCAGATCGCCCTTGCCCTTCATGGTACTGACCTCGACCAGCAGGATCTCGCCGCCGACCTCGGTCCAGGCCAGCCCGGTCGCCACTCCGATTTCGCTTTCGCGCAGCTCCTCCTCGGGAAGAAAACGGGGGGGGCCGAGAAAACCGGCGACCGCCGTCTCCGAAACCAGCACCGGCTTCTTGTTCCCCTCGGCGAAGCGCCGGGCGATCTTGCGGCAGACGCTACCGATCTCCCGTTCCAGGTTGCGCAGCCCGGCCTCCAGGGTGTACTCGGTGATGAGCTTGAGCAGCGCATTTTCGGAAAACCGCGCGTCCTTCGCCTTCAGCCCGTTTTCCTTGAGCTGGCGGGGAACCAGGTAGCGCGTGGCGATGGAGAGCTTCTCCTCGGTGCTGTAGCCCGTCAGCCGGATCACTTCCAGGCGGTCCTTGAGGGCCGAGGGAATGGGGTCGAGGACGTTGGCGGTGGCGATGAAGAGCACCTTCGAAAGATCGAAGGGAAGATTGATGTAGTGATCGGAAAAGGCGTGATTCTGCTCGGGATCGAGAAGTTCCAGCAGCGCCGCCGAAGGGTCGCCGCGGAAATCGGCGCCGATCTTGTCCAGCTCGTCGAGCATAAAGACGGGATTGCAGGTGCCTGCCTGCTTGATACTCTGCAGAACCCGCCCCGGCAGGGCGCCGACATAGGTGCGACGGTGGCCGCGAATCTCCGCCTCGTCCCGCACCCCGCCCAGGGAGATGCGCACGAACTGCCGGCCGAGGGCGCGGGCGATGGATTTGCCGAGGCTGGTCTTGCCCACCCCCGGCGGGCCGACGAAGCAGAGCACCGGCCCCTTCATATCCTTCTTCAGCTTGCGCACGGCAAGGAATTCGAGAATCCGCTCCTTGACCTTTTCCAGGTTGAAATGATCTTCGTCCAGAACCTTGCGGGCCTTTTTCAGGTCGAGATTGTCGCGGGTGGCGTGACTCCAGGGGAGATCGACCAGCCAGTCCATGTAGGTGCGCAGCATGGAATATTCGGCGGCCTCGGGATGCATCGTCTCCAGGCGCCGCAACTGTTTGTCGGCCTCGGCCCGCGCCTCTTTCGGCAGACCCGCCGCCTCCAGCTTCTGGCGCAGCTCGGCAATCTCCTCGGCGCGGGGGTCGGCCTCGCCCAGCTCGGCCTGGATCGCCCGCAGCTGCTCGCGCAGGTAATATTCCCGCTGACTCTTGCCCATCTCCTCCTTGGCCTGGCTCTGGATGCGGTTCTGCACCGTCGCCACTTCCAGCTCGTTGGCCAGCACGTCCTTGACCTTGCGCAGCCGCTCCAGGGCGTCGACCACCTCCAGCAGCTCCTGGGCCTTGGCGACCTTGAGGCCGAGGTTGCTGGCGATGAGGTCGGCGAGACTGCCGGGATCCTCGATATTGTCCAGCACCACCGAGACTTCCGGGGGAAAATTCTTGCCCAGCTGCATGAGCTGGGCGAGCTGGTCGCGGACCATGCGCATCAGCGCCTCGATTTCCAGGGTCGGTTCCGGAGGAGCGGACTCCTCCAACCGCTCGACCCGCGCCGCGAAGTAGGGATCGACCGAAGGAAAGCCGGTCAGCCGCGCCTTGGCCATCCCCTGCACCAGCACCTTGACCCGGCCGTCGGCGAGCTTGAGCATACGCATGATCATCGCCACCGTGCCGACGGAGTAGATGTCGTCGGGTTCGGGATCCTCCTTGGATACATCCTTCTGGCTGGCGAGAAAGATCAGCCGGTCGCGGGAAAGGGCCGCGTCGACGGCGGCGACCGATTTATCGCGCCCGACGAACAGGGGCAGAATCATATAGGGAAAGACCACGATGTCCCGCACCGGCAAAAGCGGCAACACTTCGGGGATGGTCAGTTCCTTCATTTCCATGGGACGACTCAAATTAATCCTCCAGAACCCGCGCCTTCACGGCGCGGAAAAAACAGCGTTGTAACGATCTTTTAAACCATACAAAAACCCCTGTGGAAAGTCCAGCGGCGAAAAAATGGCCGGTGCCGTCCGGCCCCTTATCCCAGATCCGAAGGATTGCCGAAGTCCGTCCGGGGATCGGGGCGGACTCTTCCGAAACGGGCATTGAGCGCCTGCACCCAACCGAGCAGCCAGCCGCCCTTCTGCCGTTTGTTCAAGGCCATCAGTTCGATGGCGGCGCGGGCGTGGCTGATCCGTTCGTCGACCAGATCGGCCAGGATGGCGTCGGCCCGCTTGCGGCGCTTGACCGCGTCGCCGGCGTCCAGCACCTCCTCCAGAGATTGCACCAGCCAGGCCAGAAACCCGCCGGAACCGGTCGTCTCCCGCGCCTCGGCGACGCGCTGCAAGGCTTTGTCAAGTTGCGCTTCGATCACCAGCAGTTCGGCCTGAAAGAGCTCGCGCTGGGCGATGCGGGTCGGCCGGACCTGATGGATGGTCTCCCGCACCCGCTCGGCGCAGAGCAGGTTGTAGCCCTGAAACGCCGAGAGTTGCCGCAACCCCTGCTCGGCCCGGCCGGGATCGCCGCCGAGCAGCAGGTTACAGGCCTGATGACAGCGTTCCCAGGCCTGCCAGCAATAGACGAAATCGAGTCCGGTCCCCTTGATGTTCTGCATCCCCATGATTCGATTGAGCAGGCCGGGGGGCGTCACGTCGCGAATCCGGCCGATGACCTGATTGCCGCTGGCGTGGGCATTCTCGACCACGATCAGCCGCCCTTCGAACCAATCGCCGAGCAGGACGCGGAAGGCTTCGTCGAGTGTTTCCTCGCGGGCAGCCCCGTCGAGACGCGCGGCGAAAGACTGGAACTCGTCGAGACGCCGCAGTTCGTCGGTCAGAAACCCGGCCACCGCCTCGGCGACGGGCGCGGCGACGGCCTCCGCCAGCGCCTTGCCCAAGGCCTCGGGTTCCCGCCAGAGCGCCATGGACCGCTCGGCGAGCTCCTCGACGGCCAAGCCGCCGAGCATGGCGCGCAGCCGCGAGCGCACCTGGTCCCCGTCGACGGGCATCCGCAGGCGGTTCGCCTCGGCGGTCAGGATCTCGCGGGGCGAACCGCCGCCGGCCTCCGGCCACAGGCTCAGCCCGGCGACGCGCTCGCGCCAGAAATCCCGAAGATAACCGAGCAACCCGCTCAGGTTGGTGCCGATCAGCACAATCCGGTCGACACTGACATCCTCGACCAGAATCCGGGCGAAGGCCTGGGAGCGGGGCACCCGATCCCCCCGGTTGTTGACCAGCGCGGTAAGCCAGATTTCCGGCGCAGTGGCACGGTCGGCGAGGTCGAAGCCCATGCGCCGCCAGTTGGCCAGGGTGGCGAAACGCTCGTTGGCCGACATGCCGTTGACGAACTCCAGGCGGCGCCCGTCCAGATGCGCCACCGGAAAGCTCTTCAGCACGCCGAGGTCCGGCACCACCCGGTCGGCCATCTCCTTGAGGGCGAAATCGGGCTCGATCCCCATCTCCTCAGCCATGGCCAGCACCAGCGCCACGTTGTAGGGATGTTCCTGATAGGGGAAGCGCTCGAGCACATCCGGGGTCAAAAGGCCCGCCTCCAGCCAACCGACGCCGCGCACCCGCGTGCCCCGTTCCCGCGCCGCGACCCGCAGAATCGGCAGCATCTGCTCCTCGGTGGTGCAGAGCACGGCGCGCTCGGGGATGAAGTTGGTCATCACCTGGGGGATGTCAATCCCCGCCGGTCCCTGCAAATCCTCGTGATCGGGATAGGTATTGGTGATGGTCGAGAGATCGTCGCGCATCCAGCGCTGGAGGATTTGCACAAAAGACGGCGTCAGGGCCATGCACTCGTAGAGAAAAACATCCGCCCGCAGTTTGCGGGCCAGGCGCGTCACATTGTGCTGTTCCCAGATGGTCGCCTTGTCGTAGGGGCGAAAGAGAAACATCTCCCGCGTCTCGCCGAAGGGGAGGCTATGCAGGAACATCGCCTCGCAGCCGGTGGTCTTGGCGACGATGCCGTAGCCGAGAGCGTTGAAGAGCGCGACTTTGAGCCGTTCGGTGCCCGACTTGCCGCGCGTTCCCCAGCCGCCGATCACCAGTGGCAGGGCGCGGCGGGCGCGCTTGAGCAGCAATTGCAGCCAAAGTTGCCGGCCGATGAAGAGCGTCACCGCGCCAACGACGAAGAGCGTGAGTTCCGCCAGGGTGTTTTCGTAAAGGGAGAAAAAATACCCTTGTACCCGGGGCCAGAGATCGCCGCCCAGCAGCGGCAGGGCGGCGGGGAAAAAGCGGCGCACCGCCGGATCGACTGTCGCTTCCGCTCCGGGGTGGGCGTGAAAGCGAACCCGGATGCCGAGTCGGGCCACGGCCGCGAGATAGGCGTCGGGGGCATGACGACCCGTTTCCTGCCAATTGCGCAGCCGGGCGTAATGGCGAAAGCGCCGGCTCAGTTCCACGCGGCCGCGCAGGCGGCGGAACAACGAATCGGGCGGGATGATTTCCGTCACCCCCTCGGCGGTGAAGATCCGCGTCGGCTCGGCCCCCCAGCTCTGGTCAAGGGCCGAAAGCAGCTCGTCGACCAGGGGCAGATAAGGGCGCCAGCCCTGCTCCTCGTCCATGAACAGCGGCTCGCCGGGCACCTTGGTCTCGGACATTTCCGCCATGATCGCACTCGGCGCCCGCAGATTTCCATGAAAGACCCGCCCCCGGGTGTGCGAAAAGGATTCCCGCTTGTCCGGCGACGGCCGCCCGAACTCGCAGAGCAAGCGCCAGAGCCGAAAGCCGAAGAGATGTCCGCGGGTCAGATGCCGGCCGAAACGTCCTCCTTCCAGATCGCAACCAAAATCCTCCTGTCCCAGTACCGCCAGCGCCCGACCCAAGGTCGCCGGATCGATTCCGGAGAGCAACCGGCCGGGCAACCGCTTGCGCCGACTGGGCGGAACCCGTTCCAGCCACCGCGCCAGGCGTTCCCGCAACCTCCGGGCTTCCGGATCGGCGACGCACCAGAGGGCTTCCCGCGCCATCGCCGCCCAGCGCCGCACCGCCAGACTGGAGGCCCCGATGCGCAGCGCGTCCAACGCCGGGGTCATCGCCTCTTCCCAAATTCGGGCGGATTCGTCGCCGGCCTCGCCCAGCAGCCGTTCCTGCCCCTGGCAGGCGACCCGGCAGGCGACCCGCAGAACAAAGGGATCGGTTTCCATCCGCAACGCCCCGACCACCACCGTCCGCGCCACGGCGAACAGTTCCGGCCGTTCGAGCAGGGTTCCAGCGGCCAGAAGCGCCGCCCCCCGCACTTGGGGCGACTCGTCCCCGGCGGCGAGACGGGGCAGCCATGCCGCCACCATGACAGGCTCCGCGAATCGCAGGGCGCCGGGGAGCGCCTGTCGGACGAAGGGACTGGCGTCCCGCGACGCCGTGCCGAACAGATCCGCCAGTTCCGGCCGGAGCGGCAGGATATCCCCGAGAAGATCCACCGCCCGCCGGCGCACGAACAAATCGTCCCCCGCCAGCGGCCGCGTCAGGCGCTTTTCCAGTACTTTGATCAGGGCATCAATGGACAAATTACGCAGCAAACCCAGGGCCTCGACCTGCAACCAGGTCTGCCGGCGTCCCTCCATGGCGAAGCGAAAAACGTACTGCAACACCCCTTCGGAAAGCCGCCCCTGCCGGTCGTCCGGGGGCAACGCCCGTAGCGCCGAGGACAGGCTGCGAAAAGCGGCGATGCAAACGCGGCTGTCACCGGCATAGATCAGCAGCGGCTGGATGGTTTTTTCCAGCTCGAAGTGCTGCCACAGATGGCCGGCCTCGGCGGCCTCGTCCCGGAAGACCCGGGCCGAAATCGCGCCGACCCGTCCCAAGATGAAAGCCAGTTGCCGCTCATGACCGGCCAATTTGCGTTGGTAACGGTCATTCACCGCGTCGGCGTCGAACCAGCGGGCGAAGGCCCGCCGGTCACCCCGCAGGCGGCGGCGCGAAGCGCCCAGATCGCGGGCGTATTCCAGCACATGAAAACAGCGCTCCTCGGCGGTCGCCGTCTTGGCCAGACGCTTGCCGAACTCCCCCTGCCGCCGGCGCAGGGCTTCGATGGCCGCCAATTCCTCCTCGACGGCGAGCAGCAGAAAACCCACCAGAATGCGGGAGGGACTGTCTTCCTCATACCAGCGAGCGGCGCGTAAAGCGGTAGCCAGCGCGCCGGACTCCTTGATTTTCCGATAGAGGTTCGCGGCTAGCTGATCGAGCAGGTTGCGCTCCACCTGCCGCCAGATGGGCGGCAGGTCGTCGGCGAGCACCCGGCAGATTTCCTGTTCAGTCAGCATTGCCATCGTCGATCCCGTTGTTTTTCGCCACACTTGCCCGTCGTTCGCGCAGATCAAGAAAATCAACCTCGCCGGGCCAGAAATCCCGATACCCCCGGCCATTGCCGCCATGCCAGAAAAACGACAACATGCCGAGGGTTTCGCTGTCGTGAAAATCCCGTTGCAGGGTCAGCAGCACCTCGATGCGATGCTGATCCTCCATCCACAGCTCCCAGAGGAAATTGAGGGTGCCGACTTCCCGGGTGTACGCCGCGACCCGATCGGCGTCGTTCAGGAAACGGGTGCCGCGATATTCCAGATCGACTTGCAGCGGGCCAAGCAGTTGCCGCCAACCGAGCCGGTAATTGAAATTGTCCGGACCGAAGTCCTCGTTGCTCGTCACCCCTAGGCCCGCGAACCAGAGCGTGTCCAGCCAGGTACGATGATAGAGGGTATCCGACAACGTCAACCCATGACGGTGATCGGATTTGTATTGCGAGAAAACATCCTGATCCAATGACTCGGAGTCATAGAGAGTCACATCTTCATTATATTGATTGAAGATATTGAGATGACTTGGCCTGTCAATATTTCTTAAAGACTTCGGGACCTTTGTTTCGAGCGTTCTGACATTCCGTCTAAGACTCAGGCGTCGAGCAAAAAACTTCGCCCTTGGCACATGCCAGGTTTTCGGTGAAATCACCCTCTTTTGCGAGAGTGCCGNNTGCCGCGCTCAGATTCGTGGACCATTCGAAGTCGTTGTCCTGATTGTCGAATCGTTCAGAAAAATCGACGTCGATATCGGCCAAACTCGCTCGCGGCCAATACTTCACAGTCCCCCTTTTTCCGGTTGGCTTTTGCACCCACATCGATCCTTCGATTTCGAGGGACAAAGGAACTTTGCGGAATTGGTGTCGGAACTCTTGTTTCGCGCCCAAGGTCGGGTTTCCTTCGTCGCGAATACGTCCCAGAATAGTGGTCTTGAACCAGTTGCGGCGCGGATCGTCGTGATAGCGGTATTGACCGCCGATTTCGACGAATTTTTCCTGATAATCGACTTCGTCGTCCAAGCCCCGTCGCCGCGTCAGGCTCGTATATCCGCTCCAGGTGCCGTCCTCC
>DIVU01000270.1:17267-17771 GCA_002423365.1 Desulfuromonadaceae bacterium UBA6124
GACGCTGGTGTCGGCCAGGGGGCGGACCAGGGGCGCGGGGGCGGCGTCATCGATCCGCCGTTGGCTCACCCGCAGCAACCGTTCGCTCCGGCCCGGTTCCGGCGCCAGCGCGACTTCTTGCCAGCCTGCTTCGACCACCTGGTAGCTGGTCACCATTTCGTCGTTCCGCTGCTCGTCGATGCGCAGCCAGGCCGGTCCGGCCACCAGCAGCCGCAACGGCTCTTGCGCCGTGGCTACCTGCCAGATACGCTCGTACTGTTGCAGCACCGGGGTGAAACTCCCCGATTTCCCTTCGAGCAGGCGCGCCCGCAAATATTGGTTGGCCAGCGTCCGCTCGACGCCGACCCGCAGGCTGTGCCGTCCCGACGGCACGCACAGCTCCAAGGTCGCGCCGGGGTCCGCCGCCGACAACTCAATCCGGCGCGGGGCTTCGGCGTCGAGCGCGACCAGCGCGGTCAACGGCTCCGGCGGCTGCAAGCCCGCTTCCTCGGCCTTCAGTTCCAG
>DIVU01000008.1:0-5865 GCA_002423365.1 Desulfuromonadaceae bacterium UBA6124
CCGAGGGTGTTGGGCGCCTGCCAGCTGGTCATGAGGATGGTGGTACGCGGATCGCCGATGCGGTTGCGCAGATGGTGAAGAATCCGCCCCCCTTCGAGCATGCCGCTGGAGCTGATGATAATCGCCGGTACCTTCAGGCCGTTAAGGGCTTTCGATTCCTCGACCGTGCGGGTGTACTTGAGGCGCCCGAAACCGAAGGGATCGTTGTCGTCGTCGGCAAGAAGAAACTCAAGGGTTTCGGCATCAAAAACCTCGGGATGCATGCGGAAGACATCGGTGGTGGCAATGCCTAAGGGGCTGTCGACGAAAATCGGCAGATCGGGGATGACTCCGTCGCTGTGCAGCCGGTGCAGGGCGTAGACCAGCTGCTGGGTACGCCCCACGGCAAAGGCCGGAATCAGCAGCGACCCACCCCGGCTCACTGTTTCGACGACGATGCGCTCCAGTTCCTTTTCCGAATCGGGATAGGGGGGATGCAGGCGGTCGCCGTAAGTGCTCTCTAAGATGAGGATATCGGCCCCCTCGACGAGCGGCTGGGGATCGCGGATGATGGGGATGTCCGGGCGGCCGATGTCGCCGCTGTAGACGAGACGACGGCTCCTGCCGGTGTCGCGGTCGTCAATGTCGAGAATGACGTGGGCGCTGCCGAGCATGTGTCCGGCGTCGACCAGGGTGAGACGGATGCCGGGGAAAAGCTCGTGCGGCCGCTGATAGTTGAGGCCGACGAACTGCTCCAGGCTGCGCGAGGCGTCGGCCCGGGTGTAGAGGGGTTCGAAAAGGCGCTGCCCCTTTTTCGCCCGGCGCCGGTTGACATACTCCACGTCCTTTTCCTGGATGAAAGCGCTGTCCATGAGCATCACCGCGCAGAGGTCGCGGGTCGCCGAGGTGCAGAAGATGTCGCCGGTGAAGCCGCCACGCACCAGACAGGGGATGCGCCCCGAATGGTCGATGTGGGCGTGGGAAAGAACCAGCGCGTCGATATCCTCCCCCCGGCACATGCCGCTGCGGTTCAGCTCGAAGGATTCCTTGCGCTTGCCCTGAAAGAGGCCGCAGTCAAGCAGAATCTTCTTGCCGTTCGCCTCGATCAGATG
Organism: Desulfuromonadaceae bacterium UBA6124; assembly: GCA_002423365.1. Classification (GTDB taxonomy): domain Bacteria; phylum Desulfobacterota; class Desulfuromonadia; order Desulfuromonadales; family Trichloromonadaceae; genus Trichloromonas. The sequence continues at coordinate 1,092 of DIVU01000008.1, forward strand.
CTGAGAACCGGTCACGGTCCCGGCGGCCCCTTGAAAGGTAATTTTCATGGGTGGGTTCCTCCTTGAATGAATGACGGAATGCAAAGGGTAAGGCCAGCGGGAGAGATGCCCCCCCTCATCCCGAATGATTAACCGACCCCTCGTTAATGTTTATAACATCCCGGCGACGCCGGAGGCAAAAAAACCTGATAGGATTCGGCTGAAGTTGATTCAGCGGGTATTTCCCACAACTTGACGTGCGATGCCGGCCGCGATAGATTAGCGGAGTTTTATTGTGATGGATTTGCGAGGGAAGATGAGGAAAGACCGAAGGAAAACCAGCCTCCGCTGCAGTCGGCATAGTGCCGCCGGCGGTTTTTTTGTTTGCGGGGATCAAGGGTTCTATAGGGAATTGGAGGGGATCCAAGAATGCCCTCCTAAGCTTTCACAATTTGCCATATAAAAATATGGCTATCCCCGTTTTGTGATAGAATGTTGCCAAATGACTCGCTTTGAATGGGATCCGAACAAGGATCTGGAAAATCAGCGGAAACACGGAGTCGCGTTTATCAAGGCACAATACGCCTTTGCCGATCCCCACCGCGTCATCGCGGAAGATGTGACGCATAGTGACCAGGAGCAGCGTTATTACTGCTTCGGCAAACTAGACGGCGACATCCTCACGGTTCGATTTACCTACCGTGAAGATGTCATTCGCATCATTGGAGCCGGATACTGGCGAAAAGGAAAGGTGACATATGAGCAAGAAAATTCAATACACCGATGAACCCATCGGGGAATTTCGAGTAATCTCCGACTTCCTCCCCTCGCCCGAGGAATTGGCGTTCCGTGAAGAGTCCGTGAAGGTCACCATCGCGCTCAGTAAAAAAAGCGTCGATTTCTTCAAAGCGGAAGCCGACAAGCATCATTCTCAATATCAACGCATGATCCGTCAGTTGATTGATGCCTATGTCGATAGCCAAGAACGGGCTCTAACAAATCGCAAGAGTTGACGGAAAACATGGTCTTGCTTCGCGAAGAATTAGGAACTGCTCTGCTTTCAGACAAATGTTTTTTACTTGGCCCCACCGAAATTCAGAAATAAGGGGAGCGTCCCTAATTTCCCCCCGATGACAAGCACCCAAAGGAAAAAAACTAGGCACACTCCCCACATTTGATCCCTTAAGTTCTGGCCAGGAAATGTCATGGTTTTTCGCCGAAAATTGCCGCTTTTTCTGTTTCTGGTCATCGTCTTTTTGGCCCTTGCCCCCGGAAGCGAAAGCGCCATGGAACACCATTTCATCTTCTTTCCTGATCGACCGCTGGTGGCCACTCCCGCTCTCTACGATCTGCCCTTCGAAGATGTTCACTTTCCAGCCGCCGACGGCACGGCGCTGCATGGCTGGTTTCTTCCCGGCGAAGCCGAGCAGCCGTTGATCCTCTTTTTTCACGGCAACGCCGGCAACATCTCTCACCGGCTCGACAACCTGCGCCTTTTGCACCGTCTCGGCCTCAATGTTTTCATTTTCGACTACCGCGGTTACGGCAGCAGCGCCGGTAAAGCCGGCGAGGAGGGGACCTACAGCGACGCCCGGGGCGCCCTGATTTGGCTCCAGGCCCGGGGCTGGCCCCCGCAGCGCATGGTCTATTTCGGCCGCTCGCTGGGAGCGGCGGTCGCCGTGCAGTTGGCCCTGGAAACGCCACCCGCCGGGCTGATTCTAGAAACCCCCTTCACGTCCATTGCCGCCATGGGCCGCCACCACAACCCGATTCTCTATTTCGCCCTTGGCTGGCTGCTCGACGCCCGCTACGACAACCTGGCCAAGATCGGACGAATCCGGGTGCCATTGCTGATTTTTCAGGGCGACCGCGACACCATCGTCCCCAAGTCCATGGCCCGTCAGCTCTTCGATGCCGCCAACGAACCGAAGGGCTGGCATATCATCCCCGGCGCCGACCACAATGACACCTATGATGTCGGCGGTGAGGAGTACTGGAAAGCCTGGTCATCGTTTCTTCGGAAAATTATCCCGTAACCATGATATTTCCGGGGAAGCTAGTGCCCCCGCAGAGAGGCATCAGGGGTCGCGAGACGCGGTTGCCTTCATGCCATTTATAGCCAATATTTTCAGTTGCTTTTCCATGGCAAGAGACCTTAAACTAGCGCCATTCGGGACAGTTTCCTTATTTGTTGCCCCCTTCACTCGCTTGAGTTAGCATTCCTATCACGCCCAGAATCGCTCACACCATAGCCCCGGATGCCCACATCATTAACCAGCGTGGCAACAACCACGCCGCGGTTTTCTTCGACGCCGAAGACCGGAAGACCTATCTGAATTTACTGCTGAAATACTCCCGGCAATATCAGTGGCTATTTGAGCCTACTGCCTAAGGAGCAACCATATCCATCTTCTGGATCCGGCACAGCACAAATAATGAGGGAATCGGTGACGTCTTCAACCTGCGCACCGAGCGGTCGCCGTCGCTTCCCGGCGTGGTTTGCTGAACGTGTCCGAGCTGAAGCTCGAAGTCGAGGAATTTCGAAGAGGTTCAAACTGTTCAAAAAAGGGAGCAGGTTCTTTCTGCCATTTCTTAATGATTCCCTGTGGCCGTAGCTTTCGCGGCTGGTGGTAGCAATGAAACCGAGCGCTTCAAAATGGCAGATTTTCTGGTTCATGGTGGCCGGTGCGATCATCCTGATGGCCTTGTCCACAGTGCAGAAGTTTTTCCTCGGCGGCCCCTCTCTGGCATTCAATCCCAAATCTTATATTGTTCCTTTCTCTTTCGGTAGTGTCAGTGGCCTGCTGTTGGGGCTCTGGCAGTATCGCCTGTGCAAATATACGGCGCGGATCCAGGTCAGCGAAGCACAATTTCGGCTGTTTTCCGACGTCACCTCCGACTTTGTTTTCTGGAAGACTCCCGCAGGGACACTGTCCTACGTTTCCCCCGCTTGCGAAGGTCTAACCGGCTACACCCCGCAGGAACTCCTGGCAAAGCCGATGTTGCTTGATGCCATGGTTCATCCCGAAGACCGCGGTGTTTGGGATGAACATGACCAGTGTCGGCGCAACAGCGACGAGATCATTTCCATCGAGCACCGGATCGTCACCAAATCGGGGCAGGTACGCTGGGTACAGCATGTATGCGGGCCAGTTTACGACGAGACCGGGGCCTACCTCGGCATCCACGGCAGCAACACCGACATTACCCGCCGGGTACTTATGGAACAGGAGTTGCGGGAAAGCGAGCATCGCTATTTCGACCTGCTGGAGAACGCCAACGACCTGATCCAGAGCACCCTGCCCGACGGGAAGCTGCTTTACGCCAACCGGGCTTGGCGCGAAACCCTGGGCTATGCCGCAGGGGAAATCCCCGGGCTGCCTTTGCGCCAGATCATCCACCCTGACACCCTGGAACACTGCATGAGCAGCTTTCAGGGGATCCTTTCGGGCAAGACCCAGGAACTGGTCGATGCCGCTTTCATTACCAAGGATGGGCGCAAGGTTCTCATCGAAGGAAGCGTCAACTGCCGCTTTCAGGACGGGCAGCCGATTTCAACCCGCGGAATTTTCCGTGATGTCACCGCCCGCAAAGCGGCCGAGGATAAAGTCCGCCGGCTGGCTTATTACGACACCCTGACCAATCTGCCCAACCGCGACCTGTTTCGCGACCGGCTCGAGCGATCCCTGTCCCGGGCGCGACGTTCCCAACGCACAGTTGCAGTGGCTTTTTTGGATCTCGACCGGTTCAAGAACATCAATGATTCCCTGGGCCACGCCTACGGCGACCTGCTGTTGCAGGAAGTCGCCCACCGACTGACCGCGGCGGTTCGGGAGACGGACACCGTTTCCCGCTTCGGCGGCGACGAGTTTGTCGTTCTGATGGCCGACATGGGCAACCGAAACGGGGCCACGGTCGCCGCCAACAAGCTCCTTAACGCCTTCACCGCGCCTTTTGTTCTGGATGGCGTCGAGGTTTCCACGACCACCAGCATCGGCCTCGCCCTTTTCCCGGACAGTGGCGAAGATGCGGACACCCTGCTGAAGCATGCCGATGTGGCCATGTACCAAGCGAAAAACCTCGGTCGCAACACCTTCCAGTTCTATTCCCAGGATATGAACGAGCAAGCCTTACGGCGACTGCTGATGGGCAACGACCTGCGTCATGCCTTGGAAAAAGACGAGCTGTTTTTACTCTACCAGCCGCAGGTCGACGTTGCCAGCGGCCGCATGATCGGCGTCGAAGCCCTGTTGCGCTGGCGTCACGAAACCCAGGGCGTGATCGCACCCGATCAGTTCATTCCCGTCGCCGAGGAGACCGGGCTAATCATCCCTATCGGCCGCTGGGTGCTGCAGGCCGCCTGCCGACAGTTCAAGCTTTGGCTCGATCAGGGTTGCGATCTTGGCAGTCTGGCCGTCAACCTGTCGGCCAAGCAATTCAAGGATGCCGAACTCGCCGCGCACGTCACGCAGGCGCTGGGAACGGAAGAATTGCCGCCGCATTACCTCGAGCTGGAACTGACTGAGAGCATGCTGATGGAAAATGCCGCCGAAACCCGCCAGATCCTGCAGCAACTAAGGCAGATCGGAGTGCGCCTGGCCATCGACGATTTCGGCACCGGCTATTCTTCCCTTAGCTATCTCAAGCACTTTCCCATTAACAAACTCAAGATCGACAAGTCTTTTGTCGGTGGTCTTCCGGATAACCGGGACGATGCCGCCATCGCCGAAGCCATCGTCGGCCTGTCCCGCAGCCTCGGCCTGCAGGTACTCGCCGAAGGTGTCGAAACCGAGGC
>DIVU01000008.1:5904-12720 GCA_002423365.1 Desulfuromonadaceae bacterium UBA6124
GGGGGGGTCGCGTCTTGCGCCGCGACATTCCCCAAATAGATCACCTCGATTTTACCGTCGTGCCAATTCGGCTTCCGCCCCCCCATCCCCACAACTCAAATCTTCTTCCCAACATAAAAAGCATACCCATAAAAATCCCTGTATTTACTATACAATTCCGCCTCATGCCGCTCGTTGGCGATGAATTCCTCGGCGGTTTTGTTGCCGGCATGTTTTTTCAGAAATGTTTCCCGAGCAGCGACTTGCGGAGCATAAAAATGTTCGGTCCAGCAGTTCTCGGGCAGGATAAACGTGGCGACCGGGAGATATCCGGCCTTTTGCACTTGCGCGACCTTGTTCGGGATCGTATCGATGCCCGGATAAGCATCCATCCAGAAGGCATCGATCTCGGCGGGGCGCTCTTCGGTGAACCACGAGGCCTCGGAAACGGCGATATACCCGCCGGGGTTCAGGAACCGGCGCCATTCCCTCAGACCGCGCTCGAAGCCGATATTGTAGATCGCCCCTTCCGACCAGATCAGGTCCAGCTCTTCCTCCCGAAACGGCAGGTTTTCCATCGAAGCGACGATGCCGTTGACCCGATCCTGAAGATTCGCCTTTTTCGCCTGGCTGTTAAAGAGATCAATGAAGATGGGAAAGAGATCAATCCCGGTGATCCGTCCCGGCGCATGAGCGGCCAAGACCCGGGTCTGGCCACCGGTGCCGCAACCGACATCGGCGATGCGGGATTCGGTCGTCAGATTATCCACAAAGCTCAAGGCCTTAAGCGTGACTTCAGGACTGCCCGGCCCTTGCCGTTCCAGAGTCGAGAAGTATTCGCAGATCAGTTCGAAGTCGAATTCGTGAATGGATTTGGGGTCTTCGCTCATGGTTTTTAACTCGACCGCGACCTTTTCTGAGTTGTCATGACGCCGATCACCCTTCCCCGACTAACGGAGTCACCGCGCGGTTTCCGGTGGTATGCCCATCGTCGCCAGGTGGGGAATCCGCAAAAAATGTCTGTCGCGGGTCAAGATGGTGAGATCGTTTTCTAGGGCCACGGCGGCAATGAGAATGTCCGAATTGGGAAGGGTGATTCCTTGTTTCTTCAGTTGCGCGGAAAGCCGCCCCGCCCCGATCCAGAGGGTGTCGGTCACTTCCAGCGCAACGAGCCCTTCCAGGGCATTGATAATCGCGGTTTCTTCTTTTTCTGAACGCACCCCCTGGACCAGTTCATAAAGAATCGGTCCGCACACGCAAACCGTGGCCGAGCCGCGCAACGCCTGTTCCAGAAAGCGTGCCGGTTCGCTGTCCGCCCCCCGGAAAAAATCGATCCAGGCGCAGGTGTCAGGGAGAAGTCTAGGATTTGCCATAGTTCTCCCGCTCCTCCTGCAGTACCAACTCCTTCTCCTCCTCCGCTTCCCAGTCGTAATCGATCTGGATTTTCCCCTTCAGAGCCAGCAGATCGTCGGTCTTCTTCTGCCGGACAAAGGCTTCCATGGCGGTAACAATGGCCGAGGTCTTCGATTTTTCTCCCGAAAGCTGTTGCACTTCGCGCATCAGATCATCGGGTATGTTCAATGTCGCACGCATGACTCGCACCTCCTTGTTATGCCAATAGCTTCCATCCCTTTCGGATGTTTGTCAAGCCACCCCTACCCCCGCCGTTCCCACACCGAACGCAAACGGGTCAATTCGCGGCCGTCGGTGATACCGACAAGCTGGTGGAGGAAGGTCGGGCGGTCGGCGTCGGGGACGGTTTGCAGGCGGGAGAGGATGCGGTCGCCGTAGGTAACGGGGGCGCGGTAGGCGATTTCGAGCTCGACCAGGCGGCAGTCGGCGTCGATGTCGGCGGGGATGGCTTCGAGCGCCCAGGCCGGATAGACGGTGTTGTTGACGTGCCGGTTGATGTCGAGATCGCCCCGGCGCACGCGAAAATCGAGTTCGACCTCGGCATTCTCCACCTTCGGCAGGGTGGGAAAGGCGCTCGCCAGCGCCCGCTCCGCCCGCACCGGATAGTCGGGCAGGGCGTTGTCCAGGCGCACCGGGCGGCCGCTGGTCAGATCGACCACCGCCCAGGAGGTGGTCGCCTGCGCCACCAGCCGCCCGCGCTCGTCGCGGGCCTCGAAGTCGCGCAGGGCAAAGAGCCCCTCGCGCCCCGAGGGCCAGGTGCGCACCCGCACCACGGCTCCGGCGCGGGGATAGTAGAGAAAACGCACCTGGGTGCGGGAGAGCACCCAGGTCAGGTTGCGCGCCCGCAGGTCGGCGACGGCGATACCGAGTTCGATGGTGTGGCCGCCGGCGGCATCCTGAAAGAAATCGAGCAGGGTCACCGGCCGCAGCCGGGCGCGCTGATCGACTTCGTAGAAGCGTACCGGATAATCCTTGATGAAAACACTCATGTCTTCCCTTCCCCCTCCCCGCCCGGCTTGAGCCGGACCATCGTCGCCCCCCAGCCGCCGCCGGAGCCGTCCGCCAGGCGGAAGGCCGCGACCTCGGGCAGACGCCCGAGAATCGCATGAACCCGTCGTTGCAGGATCCCCTGCCCCTTGCCGTGAATGATGCGCACGTCGAAAATGTCCTTTTCCCGGCAGGCGGCCAGATAGTCGGGGATGAGCGTGCCGACTTCACGGGGCTGAAAGGTATGCAGGTCAAGCACCCCGTCGATGGGCAGTTCGACCGGCTCCAATTCCTCGAAATCCCCGGCCACCGTCAACTCCGGTTGGCTTCCGCCACTTGGTCGTTCCAGGTCCAGTAGTCGTAGATGTAGCCGACACCGAGCAGTCCGCCGGAAACGAGGTAGAGCAGCCCGGTGATCCACTTGCCGATAAACATGCGGTGGACGCCGAAGAGGCCGAGATAGGTGAGCAGAATCCAGGCCAGGTTGTAGTCGTAGCGCCCCTGGCTGTAGCGGCTTTCCGCCTTGTCGGCCATGGAGGGGATGAGGAAGAAATCGACGATCCAGCCGATGAGGAAGAGCCCAAAGGTGAAGAAGTAGATGGTGCCGGAAATCGGCCGGCCGTAATAGAAGCGGTGCGAGCCGGTGAAGCCGAAAATCCAGAGCAGATAGCCGATGAGATTGCCGTGGGTGCCGTCGAGCAGGGGCATGAGGGAACTCCCGGGGTAGAGGACAAAGGTTATAGGACAAAGGATAAAGGCAAAGCAGGGGGATTGTACGCGCGACGGGGGTGGGATGCAACCCTCCCGCCGGTCGCGGACGGGTTGCGGCGGCGGGGGCTAGGTGGCGAACTGACGGGCGATGTCGTTGTCGATGACGTAGATGCAGACTTCCTTGGCGCCGTGACGGGTGTACTGATAACGAGAGCAGAGATTGGTGATGAGAAAGGTGACGTCGTCACGAATCCGCTGGTCGTAGGTCTTGAAATCCTCTTTGCCGAAATCCTTGATCGCCCGGCGGAAGTTTTCGTTTTCGAGAAAGGGGTCGAGCACGCGTTCCTTGAGATTGTGAATGTAGCGCTCGCGCAGGGTCTGGTAGAGGCTGGTCTCGGTGATCTTGCGCCCTTCGAGCATCATTTCCTGGGTCAGGGCCTTGACCGTGTATTCCTTCTGCACATCGTTGCGGAAGAGATGGCGGCTGTCGCTGCTCGCGCCGGGGCCGAGCAGGCGGCTTTCGATACCGGCAAGGAGTTCTTCGGTAATTTCCAGCTTCTCGCCGGTGAACTTGCAGACCTCCTTGGATCCGAGCTTGAAGTTGACGGCGAAGAGGTAGTTGCGGATGTCCCGGGAAATCTGCTCCTCGTTGTAGGAATAGAGGGATTCCTTGACCTCTTGCAGCACCGTGTAGTCGTACATGCGCGTCAGCGAATCGAGGATGCTTTCGGTCACCACCGTCGCCAGATCGGTACGCACCTTGGTGAAGTATTTCACCAGGATCGACATATCGATAAGCTTGTCCTTGCGCGCGTAGGTGGAGAAGAAGTCGTTGAAGATTTTCAGGGAATCCCGGCCGGAGAGGCCCTTGTCCCCCTCCATCTCCGATTCGGCGATGATCTTGCGCCGGCGCTTGGCGGTGAGGCGCTTGACATCCTCGTCCTCGAGCCACTTGGGAATGTTGCCGGTGTAGATCTCCATCTTCAGCAGCATCAGGTTGTCGTCGCAGTAGTGGCGGTACTTGACCGGGTGCTGGATCCATTCGCTCATGGCGGCGCTGTGGCTCTTCAGTCGGGTCGAGATGATGACCCGGGCGAAGTTGTGCAACACCCGGGGGAGGAAGCTGTTGTCGATATGGGTGCCGAAGGTGTTACGGTAGATCTCCACCTCGGTGTTGAGGTCGAGGACGTAGGGCACCTTGATGTATTCGATGCGGTCGAGGAAAGATTGGAAGCCCTGGATGTTCTGTTTGTCCTCGGGATTCATCAGGGCGATGAAGAGGGAATTGACGTTCTCTTCGGTGTCCTCGACCTTGTGCAGCCCTTCGCTGATGATGTTGTGCAGTTCGATCAGGCGTTCAGTGTTGTGCGACTTGATGTCCATCAGGGCGTAGATGCCGTTGTTGGTCTTGGCGTAGCGGGAGAAGAGGTATTTGACCTTGTTGCTGTCGCGCAGCAGGGTGTTGATGCGGTTCTGCAAAATGTCGTTGGTCAGGATGTTCTGCTTGACCGGCTTGTCGCCGGGGGTGAAGACGCTGATCCCCTCGCCGAGGCTGCGGCTGAACTGATAGGGGCGGGCGAAGATCATGCGGTAGACGTCAAGGGGATTGCCGACTTTTTCGAGCAGGGCCAGGTAAAGGGAACGGCAGATGGTGCAGGGGGTGCCGCGAAAGACCCATTCGAATTCCTTGTCCGTCAGCAACCGCTCCCGGGTGGCGGGATCGTCGAAGAGCTGCTCGAAAAATTCGCGACGCAGGGACTTGGGAATCATCAGGATCGGATTGTCGTGGCTGGGACAGGGCACCTCCACGTAATCCTCGGCGGCGTACATCGCCTCCTTGGTCTCGATCAGTTCATTCTGGCCGAATTCGTATTCATCGAGCAGATGGGAGAGCTTGTCGAGAAAATGGTCGGCGTTGCGCGCCGGGATGCTGGCGAGATTTTTCCGGCTCAGGCGCCAGACCACCTCGTAGCGCCGTCCCTCGGCGGTGTTGGCGTAGCGCTCGAACTTGAGCAGCAGGTTGTTGAGAAAGGTGCTCTTGCCGCTCCCCGGCGGGCCTTCGAAGATGTAAATCTTGTTCTGCTGGGCGCCGCGCTTTAACGATTCGACCAGGGAGACCAGGCGGTTGGCGAAGAGGCGATCGGCGAAGAAGGGATTGTCCGTCCCCTCGACGAAGAGCTTCGCGCAGTTGTAATGCATGTAATGGATCGACTCGGGATCGTTGGGGTATTCGTCGAGACCTTCCGCGACGTGGCTCTTCACCAGATCGTGAAAGATCTGGAAGGCGTTGCGCAGCACCCGATCGGGCTGGGCCGTCAGCACCTTGAGAAATTCATCGAAGGGCATGGGCGCGAGGGGCTCCCACTCGCTCATGCGCTTTACGACCAGATCCAGGGCTTTTTCAATGTGATCCATAGCCATATCCCGTGGGCTTACGATAGATTTTCCGGCGACGCCCCGACCTCTCGGGTCAGGCCTCGACCGCGCCCAGCACGTAACGGCTGAGTTGACGGTCTTTCATGGTGTAACTGACCCGCTGCCAGCGCAGCTTGCGCGGGGTTTCCGGCTCCGCCGCCGTCGCCGCCCCCCAGCCGCCGTCCAGTTCGGTGGGCCGCTCCCGTTCAACCTCGCTGGTCTCCAGTTGCACCGGCGCGCCCCAGAGGAATTCGATCCCCATCAGGGTATTGGCCAGATATTCTCCGATCAGCGGTTTTCCCTCGAAGCGATGATCGAGCTTCAGGGTTTCGCCCGGTTCCCCTTTAACCACCTCGATCCAGGGGGGATGGTAGAGGCTGTCGAGCACCATTTTCCGGTAGTCCTCAGCCTTGCGGCTCTTGACGTAAATCTCCCAGGTGCCGCGCTCGCGGTTCAGACGCCGGTCGGCGACGAAGAGCCGGTAGCGGTCGACGAAATCCTGGTCGATGAAGCGGTTGATGAAGAGAAAATCGCTGAGATTCTCGCGGATGGCGAAGATCGTCTGTTTGCCGGCGCCGAGTCCGGCATTGAAGCTTTCCCGCTCATGGCTGTCGCGCAGGCGCTCGAAGTCGTAACTCATCCGCCCCTTGTCGGCCATTTCCTCCAGATGCTGGAAGAGGCGCATGCCCAGGGCGTAGGGGTTCATCCCTACCCGCGGCATCGCCGTCACCCCGGCGTGGGCGCGGGCGAACTCGATTTCGTGACCGCGGATGCGCTCATCCTCCATGAAGAGCTTTTCGTGCCAGTAGCTGGCCCAACCCTCGTTCATGATCTTGGTGCGGATCTGCGGCTGGAAGTAGACGGAGGTCGAACGCACCACCTCCATCACCGACTTCATCCAGCGATTTTCTTCCTTGTTGAGGAAGGGGGAGTGGTCCATCAGATATTGCAGCAGATCCCGCCGCCGGGGGGCGGGGGCGCGGCGGCTCTTCTCGTAAAGGGCCTCGAACTCGGGATGGCGGCTCGCCACTTCGGCGAAAAAAGCCGCCTCGCATTGGCTTCCGAACTCGCGCCGGCACTGGTTGTAACGTTCGATCTCCTTGACATAGAAGCTGATTTTGGCCTTGCTGCGATTCTGCAGAAAGACGTCGAAATAGTAGTCGACCCGGGTTGAGCCGCTACCGGCGGCGGGGCCGTCAGCCCGCGCCAGGTCGTCGTAGTAGCCGACCAGGTTGTCGATCCCCCGGGAGAATTCGATGACGTAATCGACCCACCGCCCCTTTTCTGAACGCAGGCGATTGATCAGACGCT